>JAKZTU010000028.1:0-4016 GCA_047516945.1 Acidimicrobiales bacterium | reverse complement strand
ACCGACCGACAACATCAGCACGATCAGCGTTCGTCGCTGAATCCTTGCGGTGTCGGAAGTGGTCGTGATCACCGCAGTCACCCTAACGGTTGATGTGAACCGCCAAAGGTCCAAAGGGCGGATGAGGCTTGTCGGCGAAGTCGAAACTAGTAGTGTGACCGGTCATATGAACCAGCAGTCTCCACCTCGACGCAGGGGCCGCCGTGAGCGTCCGTCCGGCCCTATTGCGCCGCCTCAACCTGATTGGCATTTGCATCGCCGTGCCTTTGCCCCGACAGCAGTCATTTCCGAAGATGAACTTGAGTCGATCCACGATTCCTCGCTGCTCGTGTTGAGGGATATCGGCATCGATTTTCTTCATCCGAAGGCCACTGAAATGCTTGCCGCGGCAGGTGCTGACGTCGATGGCGAGAGGGTTCGTTTCGATCCGGAGATGGTCACTGAATTGATCCGCACCGCGCCATCGAAATTCGTGATACATGCACCAAACGCTGCACACGATTTGATTATTGGAGGAGACAGCGTGGTGTTCGGTTCGGTCGCGAGCGCGCCCAATGTGGTTGACCGCAAAGGTGGTCGCCGTACCGGTAACCGTGTCGATTTCCGTAATCTTGTCCGGCTTGCGCAGTGCCTCAACTCTGTTCAAACCCATGGCGGATATCCGGTTGAACCGATCGACATTCATCCTTCGGTGCGCCATCTTGAGGCGTTTCGAGATCTCCTGACACTGTCGGACAAGGTTGTCGACGCTTACTCGCTTGGCGCGCAACGCAACATTGATTGTCTGGAGATGGTGCGCATTGTGCGTGGTGTCAGTGACGCTGATCTTGACGAGCAACCATCGATTCACTCAGTGATCAATGTGAGCTCGCCTCTGCGCCTCGATAAACCGATGATCGAGGGGATCTTGGAGTACTCGTCGCGTAATCAGGTGATTATTGTGACGCCATTTACGCTCGCTGGTGCGATGGCCCCGGTGACCGTGGCGGGTGCGGTAGTTCAACAGAACGCCGAAGCGTTGGCCGGAATCGCTTTCACCCAGTTGGTGCGGGCGGGTGCTCCGGTGATGTACGGAGGGTTCACTTCCAACGTCGACATGCAGTCCGGTGCTCCAGCGTTCGGCACCCCCGAATATATGCAATCCGCGATGCTAGGAGGGCAACTGGCGCGCCGTTACAACCTGCCATACCGCTCGTCCAATGTGTGTGCTGCCAATGCGGTGGACGCCCAAGCCGGATACGAGTCGGTGTTTTCACTTTGGGGCGCAATCATGGGTGGTGCCAACCTTGTGTACCACGGTGCAGGCTGGATGGAGGGCGGGCTTCACGCCAGTTTTGAGAAGATGGTCATCGACAACGACCTGTTGCAGAGTGTGGCTGCATTTCTGCAACCGTTGGTGGTAGACAGCGCTTCGATGGCCCTCGAAGCAATCGCAGATGTTGGACCCGGCGGCCATTTCTTTGGCACCCAGCACACTCAAGATCGGTTCCGAAGTGCGTTCTTCAAACCGGCGGTGTCGGACTGGCGTAACTATGAGTCTTGGGAGGAGGCCGGGTCGCCGACGGCACTCGATCATGCCGAACGGTTGGTAGCCGAGCATCTTGGGGCCTATAAGCCGCCCCATCCCGATGATGCGCTACGAGAAGAACTGGATGCTTACGTTGATCGACGCGTCGCCGAAGGCGGAGTAGAAACCGACTTTTAATGGTGACTCCACAGATGCCTGAGGATTGGAGCGGCGCGGTGGATTGGAAAGGCACAGTGGATTGGAAAGGCACAGTGGACTGGACGAGCCAGGTCACATGGGCCGGAACACGGCTGCCGTTGACTGAGGCAACAGGGTTACACCCGGGGATGTACTCAGATGAGAGCTTCTTCGCTGCTGAGCAGAAACGGCTATTTGAACGAGCGTGGGTTGCAGTCGGAACCGCAGCCGAGGTAGCGGAGGCGGGTCGATTGCTGGTGCGCCAAGTCGGTGGACGTTCGATCATCATTACTCGTGATCAAGAAGGTGTGTTGCATGGGTTTGTGAACTCTTGTCGTCACCGCGGGACCGAACTAGCTGAAACCGACTGCGATATCGGTAACACGATTCGCTGCCCCTATCACCGTTGGGGATATGGACTCGACGGATCGCTGCGATCGACTCCGTTCTTCGAGGAGATCCCACGGGAAGGTTTCGACCGGGACGACTTCGGGCTCGTTGAAGTACGAGTTGATACATGGGGCTTGTTGTTGTTCGCGTGTCTCGATTCAAGAACGCGGCCCTTGCGTAAATGGCTCGGCGATCTCCCGGACCGTATGGGCGGCTATGGCTTCGACCAATGGAGAGTGCAGTCAGAGGCGACCTTTGAGGTTCGGGCCAACTGGAAATTGATCACAGAGAACTTTCAGGAGTACTACCACCTGAGTTGGGTCCACCCGGAACTGGCCAAGGTCTCCAGGGTCAAGGACCACTACCGTTATCAGGGGCCGGGAATGTACTGTGGTCAGACCACCACGCCGGTCTCGGGTGATGACCGTGAGGATTGGCTGGTGTTGCCGCCGGCGGAGGGACTCAACCAGTCCGATTTGTTGAGCGGACGTTTTGTTGCGGTGTTCCCCAATGTGATGTTGGCGGTGTTGCCGAACCATGTCTTTTTGATCCGGCTTGAGCCGGTAGCGCCCGGGCTTACCAGAGAGAGGTGTACGTTTCTGCTTCCGCCGTCCACGCCCGATGTCTCAGACCAAGACATGGCTCAGACTCGTAGTTTCTGGTTCGACGTCAACAATGAAGACATCGACATCGTCGAGCGTGGACAGCGCGGTCTCGCTGCTGGCACGGTGGCTCCCGGACCGCTTGCCCCGCGTTTCGAGGAGCCGCTGCATCGTTTTCACAACATGCTTGCCGACACTATGACCGCCGATTGCCCGTCAGACATTGCGGTCCCCTGCGGCGACGACGACAGCGAGGCTGCTCGGCTCGGCAGCGGGGTGAATCCCTACCCACCCGAGTTCGGATAGCGACACAGAGACAGGGCGACTAGCCAAATGAAGACCGATGCGCGAGTGGTGATTGTTGGTGGTGGAGTGGTTGGAGCATCGGTGCTGTATCACCTCACCAAGGCGGGCTGGACCGATGTGGTGCTAGTTGAACGCACTGAGTTGACGGCCGGTTCAACGTGGCACTCCGCCGGTGGAATGCACACGCTCAACGGCGACCCGAACGTCGCTCAACTGCAACGCTACACCATCGATCTGTACAAGGAGATCGAAGAGATCTCCGGTCAGGACTGCGGTATTCACCTGACCGGCGGGGTGATGCTTGCCGACACCAGCCAACGCATGGATTGGCTGAAAATGGCGCACGCACCTAGGCATGGAAACAGAGTTGCTGTCGGTTGCTGAAGCGAAACAACTCATCCCGTTGATCGACGAAGAGTGCTTCGTTGGGGCCATGTACGACCCCCACGAAGGCCATGTCGACCCGGCGGGAGTCACCCATGCATACGCAAAAGCAGCACGTCTGGCAGGTGCCGAGGTGTATCGCAACACCCGGTTCTCGAACCAATCCGTGGTATCAGGAGGCGAGTCTCAAGGAGGTTGAAGCGGGCGAACTGATGGCTTTCGACACCGACATGGTCGGTGCCTACGGGATGTGCGTTGATATGTCTCGCACTTGGCTGTGTGGTGATGGTCTTCCAAGCGCGGCTCAAGCCGATGTGCACAGCCGGGCGCGCGACATGATTGAGTCGAACCGGCGCCTGTTCGTGTCCGGTGTCACCTATCGCGAGATAACAGACCGTCTTTCGTACCCGGATATAGAGGAGTTCAACGGTTACACGGTTCTGGCTCACGGGACCGGCTTGTGCGACGAGTATCCGTCACTGTTCCCCCGTGAGCAGTGGGACGATAGAGGGTTTGATGGTGTGGTTGAGGTGGGCAACGTATTCAGCGTTGAGTCGTTCGTGGGTCGGCGTGGCACCGGAGAGGGCGTGAAGCTGGAGGATATGATTGTGGTCACCGAGTCGGGCCCG
>JAKZTU010000027.1:0-34150 GCA_047516945.1 Acidimicrobiales bacterium | reverse complement strand
ATCGGCGAGATCGTCGCGGCCATCGTGCTTGGACACGAACCGCCCTTCGACCCTCACCAATTGCGCCCCACCCGTTTCGCACAGGACGAGCACATGTTCTGCGCCTACGGCCCCAGCGCCCGCGCCTAACCCCGGCGCTTGTAAGATAGGTGTCGACAACCCCGAGGGGTCGCTCTGAGCGGTTCCCGGGGTTCTGTCGTTTTCCGCTGGGCGGGTTACCAGACGCCTTCGATTTGGACGCCGTCACCGGAATCGTGCAGATGGTGGGGGAGATCGGGATCAATCTGGTGATAATCGCTGGCTTCGGCCACGAACAAGGCATGAACAGTCGAAAGACCAGTCGGCGGGTCGAGAGTCCCGGCAGCCACCGCATATCTTCCAGGTGTGGAACTCGAGCGCCAAAACAGGCTGCCACCGCAATGAGTGCAGAATCCATAGGCCACGGTGGGCTCCTCGTCGGGAGTCCACCACCTCACCGAGTCAAAACCTTGATCGAACGACAAATCATCCACAGCAGTGTTGGTCGCGGCCATGAAATGGCCAGTCCAACGCCGACAGCGGTAACAGTGGCAGTTGATCACCGGCCGCAAGGGGCCGCTCAGCGTGAACTGCACCGCACCACACCCACAACGACCAGTAACAGTCATCTCCCACTCAGCTCCACGGATAAGGCGAATTGCTAACGGGATGCAGATCCCCAGTTGCGTAACGAGACCAACAAAATGGAGCCAGCAACACCTGAGACTCACCCAGCAACTCCCTAGCCACAAGCGCGCCAACACCGATCATCTTGTACCCATGATTCGAGTCGGCAATGAAATACACGTTGTCGCAGAACCTGTCGAACACCGGGAAATTGTCGGGAGAGAAACTGCCGATACCACCAGAGGGTTCACGGCTCATCAGATGACCCTTGCCCTCGAAACGCTTCTGACAATGAGCCAGAGCCGCAGACCAAGTGCGATAGAAATCCTCACCAACAATAAAATCCGGTGAATCCGGGCCGTACGGATCGACCGCCACCTGATCTGAAGGTTTGTCCACCACATAAGGCATATAACCGCCCTGCACACCACCGAAATTGAAATCGGGCTTGTAATACACACCCCAAGGCCCCTCAGTGACCAGGCCATCGGCGTCATAAAGCGGCGCGTCGGTGTCAATATGCACCACCGGTGGCATGTTGCCGGCATTGTCGATGAGATAGCCCGGGTCGACCTCCAGCGTGCCTTCCTGCAAACACATGTAGGTCCAAGTCGGACGTCGATGCACCTGACCGTCGCGGCCGAGAACATCGGTGACAGTTGGCAAGTCGAGCATGGCCCAAATCTTCTGCACCCAAGGCCCTACCGCCACCACCACCTGATCACAGCTGACACTGCCCTGATCGGTGACAACCGCAGTCACAGCTCCAGCAGCGTCGCGCTCAAAACCCATCACCGACACGCCTCCAACCACCGATACACCCTCAGCCTCCGCCTTGCCCAACAGGCCCTTGAGCGACGCCATGTTGTTGGCGTAGCCACCGCGATGTTCGTGCAGAACGCTGGTGATGCCCTGCGCCTGCCAATCGTCGAATATTCCCAACATGTGACGGCGAGAATCCTCAGTGCCCTCCACGAAAGTCGAGGCGTAACCGATGGCCTGCTGTTGAGCATGGATCGAGGCAACATCTTCACGCATCGCCTCATGGCTGATCTGCAAATACCCCACCGGATGGTACGAAAACGCTTCCGGGTCGCTCTCCCACACATCCACCGAATGCGCCATCAGCTCACGCATCGCCGGCTGAAAATAGTTGTTGCGGATCACACCACAGGCAATCCCGGAAGCACCGGCGCCAACACCGGCCTTGTCGATCACGACCACATCGGCACCCGAGCCGCGCCCCGACGAACGCAGATCACGGGCCAAGTTCCAAGCCGTGGACAACCCGTGAATACCAGCACCAATGATCACATAGCGAGAACTGCGGGGAAGACTCACTGCTGCTCCTTGTTAGTTCTTGGCTTGACCTAGGGCCTCAATGCGCCTGTGGCGCAGACCATCCCTCAAGCTCGGTTGGTTTCCAGTTCTCGCCCACGATGCGCGACTCATCCACCCAAGGCCCGAGCTCTACCTGCGGAAACTTGCAGTGGATTTCCTTCAAGACGGTGCCATAGGAATTGCCTTCGACGAGATGCTTGATCAGCACCTTGCGGGCGATGTCGTCCTCAGAACCCTCAGGGATATCGAAATAGATCTTCAGAAAGGAGTTGGAATAACGGTCGAACACCGCGGGCACGCCGTCCTCCTCCAACAACGTGATGTCCTCGAGCCAATTGATATCGGTCCCTGGCGTGGCAGCGAGCAGATCAATGTCGGCCACCAGCGTGATGTCCTCTTGATACGGGAAACGCTTTCCGGCCAACACCTCGGCGTCGATCGCCACAGTGCGCATTTCCGAAGGGCTTTCCCCCGTGCTTGCCGATCCGGCCATCTCAGTTGCCTCCGTCGATCACGTATTTGTCGAACAGTTCCCGAATCTCGGTCAGAGTGTTCTCCTCGGTAACGCCGGGAATGTAAGTGGTGCCGGCCAACGGCACCTTGGCCATAGCCGCGGCCTCATAGGTTAGAGCTGCGAGGTCCTCGGGCTCCAACGAATGAACGTCGGTCTTACCACACGCCCGGGCCAACATCTGCACTTCCATCGTCAGCGTGATCAAGAAGTTGTAGACCCGCAGCGCTGCCTCATCGACATCAAGGCGTTTGCGCAGCTCCACATCCTGGGTGGCGACACCTACCGGGCAACGACCAGTGTGGCAGTGATAGCACTCACCGGCGGGCACACCAACAGTGCCCTCATAGTCGGTGATGCCCGGCAACTCCTTGTTGCAGTTGAGAGCCATCAGCGCGGCGGTGCCGATGGCGATGGCATCGGCACCGAGCGCCAGGCACTTGGCCACATCGCCGCCGTTGCGGATACCACCCGCCACCACCAAGTTGATGTCGTCGGCAAGGCCCACATCTTCAAGCGCCCGACGAGCCTCCGGAATAGCCGCCATCAACGGGATACCGGTCTCCTCGGTAGCCAGATGCGGCCCGGCACCAGTACCGCCCTCAGCACCGTCGAGATAGATCACATCAGGCCCGCACTTGGCGGCCATGCGCACATCGTCATAGACGCGAGCCGAGCCCAACTTCAACTGGATCGGAATCTGATAGTCGGTGGCCTCACGCACCTCCTGGATCTTCAACGACAGGTCATCGGGTCCAAGCCAGTCGGGATGCCGAGCCGGCGAACGCTGATCAATGCCAGCAGGCAGCGAACGCATTTCAGCCACCTGTTCTGTTACCTTCTGGCCCATCAGGTGACCACCGAGGCCGACCTTGCAACCCTGGCCGATGAAGAACTCCACCGCGTCGGCCAGCATCAGGTGATGAGGGTTGAAACCGTAGCGGCTCTGAATGATCTGGTAATACCACTTGGTCGACAGGTCCCGTTCGGGTGGGATCATGCCACCCTCGCCTGAACAAGTGGCGGTGCCGGCCATCGAGGCACCCTTCGCCAAAGCCATTTTGGCCTCCAGCGACAAAGCACCGAAACTCATGCCGGTGATGTACACAGGAATATCGAGTTCCAGCGGCTTGGCCGCGAAACGAGACCCGAGCACAGTTTTCGTTTCGCACTTCTCACGATAACCCTCGATCACGAAACGGGTGAGGGTTCCAGGCAGAAACACCAGCTCGTCCCAATGCGGGATCTTCTTGAAAATCGAAAAGCCTCGCATCCGGTAACGGCCCAGTTCGGACTTCACATGGATGTCGTTGATCACCTCGCGTGTGAAGATCCGGCTCTGGCCCAACACATCGGTACTCTTATTGACTTCGCTCATCGTCTCCCTGTCTCCTCTCGATTCTCTCTGCTCACAACACGAGCTTGCGCTCGGAGGGCTCAAGTGCGTCGTAGTTGTGTAGTTGCTTGCCGCAAACGAACTTCTCGAACGGGGGTGGCTCGCCCAACCCGTGGATACGGAACTTGCGTTCGATCAACTCGGTGTCGGCGTCGGTCCAATCACCGGGCACGCAGTCGACTCCCAAGGAACTCACCTTGCCCGCCACGTAGATCTCGCCGTCATACATCGAGTCGCCCAGGTTCTGGCCGGCGTTGCCGCAAATGATCTGACGGCCCCGCTGCATCATGAACCCGGTGTTGATCCCCACATCGCCTTTCACGATCAGGTCCCCGCCGCGGATCGCGGCTCCGGTGAGCGAGCCGCCGCCGCGCTCGACCACGACCACGCCCGACATCATGTTTTCGCAGAGCGACCAGCCAACCCGTCCGTTGATCGTCACCTCGGGCCCGTCGATCAGGCCACAGGCGAACCAACCGGGGCTGCCCTCGAAATGGATCCGACAGCGCTTCAGGATCCCGACCGCCAGCGAGTGCTTCGAGGCCGGGTTGAGCACCGTCACATCGACTATGCCGTCGTTGTAGATCAGTTTCCGCAAGGCCATGTTGATCTGGCGGATGGTGAGGTCGGCGGCGTCGAAACGAGCCCGGTCGCCGTCAACCTCGATGTTGTCGGGCATCTCTGCGTGTGGCTCAACCAGCCCCCGAGCGTCATAAGAGACCCCGCTGCGCGAACCTACACTTGCCACACCAACACCTCCCGCTCGTACGGATCGCGGGTTTCAACCTCGCGCTTGACCAGAGTACGGATCGACACTTCCTCGGTGGCCACGGCCACCAGATCGTCAGACTCGAACAGCACTAGTGGTTTGGCCGCCATCTCATCTTTGGCTATCCCCAACTCGTTGCTGGTGACGCAGACATAGGTGAACACACCGTCGAGGTCGTCGAGGCTGTCCTTCATGGATGTCTCCAGCGACAACCCGCCCGACATTTTCTCAGCCAAGTACACCGCGATGATCTCAGAGTCGCACTCGCTTTGGAAACGATGGCCTGCCTGCTCGAGGCGGCGGCGCCATTGGTGATAGTTGGTGAGTTGCCCGTTGTGGACCACAGCCACATCGGCGAACGGGTAGGCCCAATAAGGGTGGGCGCTGGCCAGGTTGACCTCAGATTCGGTGGCCATGCGCACATGCCCCACGCCGTGAGTCCCCCGAAACGAACCCAGCCCGTACTGGTCGGACACAGTGGCCGCATCGCCCATGTCCTTGATGATCTCCAGCGAGTTGCCCAGCGACAGCACCTCACAACCCGGGACGTCCTCGAGGTAGTCGGCCAGCGGTTTGAGTTCACCGCTGTAACGAACCGTGGCCCGAAAGGCGTAGCCGGTGTCGCTGGTGACCGTGGCCACTTCAGCACCGATCTTGGCGAGCCGCGCCTCGACTTCCAAACGGTTGCGCGCCAGCCGTTCCTCCATGCCGAAACCCGTGCTGCGGTTCGGTTCAGCGAGCACGAAGCGGATAATGACCAAATCATCGGCCGGTCCATACACCGCGTAACCGGTGGAATCCGGTCCACGGTGTTTCATTGCTTGCAGCATGGCCGTCAATTCGGCGCCGATGTCGGCTGTGCCGTCGCGGTGGATCACTCCTGCGATGCCGCACATGGTGCTACCTCCCTAGTTGTTCTGATGTGTGTGAATTGTTGTTGGACGAGCGAAGCCCGCCGAAGCAGCGCCGAATCAGGGCAGGACGTCAAGATATTCTTCGACATCCCAATCTGAGACGGTGTGCAGGAACCGCTCCCATTCGTCGGTCTTGTAGTGCATGAACACCTTGTACATTTCGCCGGGAAGCGCCGCCTTGATTACCTCGTCGTTGTCGAACGCCTCAAGCGCCTCGCCCAAGGTGAGCGGTATCTTCTGGACCTGTTTGCCTTGCTTCATGGCATCGTAGATGTTGCGCTCCTCGGGTTGACCCGGGTCGAGGTTGCGGTCCAAGCCGTCGTCCATCGCCTTGAGCAGACCAGCGAACGACAGAGCCGGATTCACCGAGCTGTCCACCGAGCGGTACTCGAAGCGTCCCGGCGCGCTGATGCGCAGCGCGGTGGTGCGGTTCTGGAACCCCCAGTCGGCGAACACGGGTGCCCAAAAGCCGGTGTCCCACAACCTGCGATAGGAGTTGACGGTAGGTGATGTCAAGCAGGTGAGTGCACGGACATGCTCGAGGATCCCCCCGATGGCCTTCATGCCGATCGGGCCCGGCAACTGTGGGTTGTCTCCTTCGGGCATGAACTTGTTGTTGCCGTCTGCGTCCCACAGCGAAATGTTGTGGTGACAGCCATTGGCCGAGACACCCATGAAGGGCTTGGGCATGAAGCACGGGAACGCACCCAACTCCCGGCCAACCTGCTTGCACACCTGACGGTAAGTGCTCAGCCGGTCGGAGGTGAGTTCGGCCCGGTCGAAGTTGAAGTTGAGTTCCAACTGCCCGGGTGCGTCTTCGTGGTCGCCCTGGATCATGTCGAGACCCATCGCCTCGCAGTACTCGATCACTTTGTGGATCAGCGGTTGCAACTCCGCGAACTGATCGATGTGGTAGCAGTTGGGTTTGGTCAAACCCTCGACGGTCGGTTTGCCGTGTTCGTCGGTTCGCAGCCACATCATCTCCGGCTCGCAGCCAGCACGAAGATGCAGTCCGTGCTTGGCTTCGAACTCGGCGTGGATGCGCTTGAGGTTGCCTCGACAGTCCGAGGTGAGGAAAGCTCCGCCGTCGACTTCTTCCTCACGCCCACGAAACAGCGTGCACCAAACCCGTGCCGTGCGACTGTCCCACGGCAGAGGCATGAAAGTCTCAGGTTCGGCTAAGCCGACCAACTCGCGGGCCTCAGGCCCGTAACCGATGTATTCACCGTGACGGTCGGTGAACAAATTCGCGGTGGAGCCGTAGACGAGTTGGAAGCCTTTGCGGGCGATCATGCCGAAATGCTTGGCCGGTATGCCTTTGCCCATGATCCGTCCTGTGACGGAAAGGAACTGGCAGTACAAGTATGCGATGTTGTCGGCTTCGATGCGGGCTTCCACCTCCCTTACCTGCTCTTCGCGGCCATCGGCCCCTATGAACATCTCAAGATCAGTGGCCATGTCTCCCCCATTTGGAAATGAATATGAGACCTGTGCGGGCCGCGGCTTCGGTACCTGAATCAGCACCTTCACAACAACTTGCTCAGGTGTGGCCGACCGTAGCACTATGTATCCCGCGCGTCTACTGAGAGTAGCGACTTTTTCCTCTCAGTAGCGTGAGAGGGCCAAGAACGGCCACTCGGAGGAGATCACGCGATCCCGAGTTGCGCCTTGCGGTCGCGTGCGTAACTGATGATGAGTTGGTCAGCCGTAAGCCCAATTACCGCAACGTTGAAACCAGCAACCAAACCCTCTCCCACAAGAGCCTGCTCTGTGCGAGACCGCAGAATCTCATCCCCAAGACCTTCAATACCGCCGATGAAAGCAGCGATGATCACCAGCAACAGACTAAACAGCAGCACCTGGTTCATGCCAAGCATGATCTCGGGAAATGCCATCGGCATCCTGACCTTGCGGAGAATCTGAAACTCTGTACATCCAGCCATTCGCGCTGCCTCAACGACATCGGGGGGGACATTGCGTAAGCCCAGCATCGTGTAACGCACCGCGGGCACCGTCGAATAGATGACGATCGCAACAAGAGCGGCGACAGGCCCGACCCTGAACAACATGACAACCGGGATCAAATAGATAAACGACGGCAACACCTGAAACGTGTCGAGCAGGACCTGCATTGCCGCGTAGCGATGATCAGTCCTGGAAGCGTAGACACCGACCGGCACGCCGACCACCACGCTGACCACCAGCGACGCCACTACCAGATAGAGCGTCTCCATCGACTCGATCCAGAATCCAGAAAAAGCAAGATACGCAACGAACGACGACACGATCGCGGCGAGTCGCCAGCCGCCGAAATACCAACCGATCATCGCCACCAGCGCCAACAAACCCAACCACGGCAACGACTCAAACCCGTTGCGCATCGGAATGAGAATCTCCAGGATCATGAAATCACGGAATTCGCCAAGCGGGGACTTCAAGTTGAGTTGCACCCAATCGATGACCTCCTCCCAAGACGGAGCAGTACTCACCGTCCACTTCTCGGGAAGCACCTTGGCCTGATCAAAAAGCTGTCCGAGCAAAATCCCACCGACCGTCACTCCAGAACCAGCAACCAGAAACGGGTGACGCTGCAGCCAAGACAGAGACTGGTCAGTGTGTGCTCAGGCTTACGACTGCCGGCGGCCTGGCTCAGCCTGTCAAGCATGATCGCCATCAACACGATGGCTACCCCCACTTCCAGGGCCCGTCCGACACGAAGGCTCTGCAAATAGTTGAGCAACGGCAGACCCAAACCACGAGTGCCCACAAACGACGCCAACACCGTCATTCCAAAACACTGCATCAATACCTGATTGACACCCACCATGAGCTGCGGACGCGCCGCTGGCATCTCCACCTTCCACAGCATCTGCCTGCGGGTACAGCCAGCCATACGACCCGCCTCGAGCACTTCCGTTGGCACCGTCTGCAAGCCCAACAGCGACAACCGAGCCATCGGTGGCACTGCAAACAGAACGGTAGCGATAGCCCCGGCCTCATCTCCGATCCCGATGAACACCGAAATCGGCAACAGATACGAGAAGTGCGGCATCGACTGCATCACGTTCAGCGCGGGAATCAGCATTGCCTCGAATTGTTTCGACTTGGCCGCTGCCAGACCCAAGCCCCAACCGATCACAGCGGCTAGTGGCGCAACCACCAACACGATCGACAGAGTGATCATCGAATCGTCCCACACATCAAAGATCGCCAGATACAGCGAACAACCTCCGACGAGAACGGAAAGCTTCCATCCCCACAACGCGCGAGAGCGCCATCCGGACATTAGTGCCACTTTGCGGCCCTTGTCTACTGAGAGTAGCGATTATTTCCTCCCAGTAGCGTGGTGAGCGCTGCTGAGGGGATACGTGAGCGCTATTGAGGGGATACGTGAGCGCTATTGAGGTGATAAACGGCTTAGACCTTACGGCGGGGGGTATCGGCGTTTTTTAGGACTTTGCCGGCGGCGTCAAGGATCCCTGCTTTGGATCCAAGAGACAAGGGATTGGCGCCGAACAAATCCTCGCGATTAATCGCCACCCAGCGGTAGCCGTTGATCTTTTTGGCTCGCTTGAAGGCGGCCTTCAGATCCCCAGTCGCAGGAGCCACAATGATCGAACCCTTGATCGAACCTTTGTCGAAGACCAAGTCGGCATCGCCGCTTGGGTCAGGCGAGGCGTCGACTGCAGTACTGAGCGCTTCGCACAGCGCATTGTGATCAAGTCGGGCCATTTCAGTCGTCCTCCGTAGTGAGAATTACTTCAACCGCATCAAGAGCGGCTTGCGCATCGGCACCTTCAGCGATCACTCGGGCGGTGTCGCCGGTGGTGGCGCCAAGGGCAAGCACGCTCATGATGCTCGCTGCATTTGCGGATTTTGCACCAACCTCGACGCGTACTGTCGCATCAAAGGATTTCGTCTGCTCGACAAGAGCGGACGCAGGGCGTGCATGAAGACCCTGCGGATTGGTGATGATGATCTCTTTGTCCATATTGGTCCCCCAGAGGTCAAATTTTGATCAGTTGTCGTGTTTAGTCGTCGTCGTCGGGATCAGCGGTGAGGCGGTCGTACAAGAACTGCGAGTCGGTGGTGCGCCAAAGCGTCTCGCACAGTTCTTCGTCCTGCAGAATCTCGGCGAGCTGCGAAAGAACACGCACATGGTCATCGCCAACTGCGGCCAAGCCCACAACCAAATGGGCAGTTCCCGCCTGCCAATCAACACCATCAGGGTGCTGCACCACAACGATTCCCGTGGAACGGATGTAGTCCTTGCTCTTGAGCAATCCATGGGGCAGAGCGACACCGTTGCCCAAATAGGTGGAAGCCTTCAGCTCGCGCTGTTTCATCCCATCGATGTACTCATCAGAGATCGACCCGCGAGCCACCAACAATCCGCCCGCGTGCTCAATGGCCTCGTTCATCGAATCGGAGTGATGACCGAGAACGATGTCTTCGGGGCTGAGAACGGCGGTGAGCGAGTCGTCCATCAGCTAACTCACATCGCAGAAACGATGGGTTCGCCCGCGGTCAGGTTCGATACCAATGCCTTCACGGCCGGGTCATTCATAAACAACGTGAACGGAATGATCGCCGCCCCCGGAACTTTGCCTTGAGCCTGCTTGGCCAAGCCTTTGTGAACGACAACCACATCTGCTGCGTCGGTCAACTGGCCTACAGGTGAATGCACGACGTTGATGTCGAGCTTCGCCTTCTTGACCATCTTCTTCAACTGGTTGGCACCCATCAAGCTGCTGCCCATACCAGCCTCGCAGGCGTAGACGATGAGTTTGATTTCGTCGGCCTGCTTGGTCACGCGTTCTGTCACGTCGGTCCCCCTAGTTCTTTTCGTTCGTCTTCAATGCCGCGGGGCAGTTCATGTTGTGGGGTGGTCCGGACACGCCCAGACCACCCCACAACTGATGTTCAGTTTTTGACCCTCTACGAGACGCCCGGGACGCCGGCCATGGCATCAGCCAAGTCGTCGCTTTCGTCATCGGCGTCGCTCATATCCTTCACCGGGAATATCTTCAGCAAGATACTGCCTACGAAGAATGCAGCGGCAGCTCCGGCGGCCATACCTAACCAGACTCCCGCAGCCGCGGCTCCGTCAGACGGTGTGAACGTGGCGTAGGCGAAGACACTGCCCGGAGACGGCACCCCCTTCAGCCCTGCGTCGAAGATCACGAAGATGATGTCGGCGCTGATGCCTCCTGCCCACATGGCGACGATCATCACCGGGTTCATGAGCACGTACGGGAAGTACACCTCATGGATACCACCGAAGAAGTGGATGATGATCGAGCCGGGAGCGGAGAGTTTGGCCAAGCCCTTACCGGCGAACCAGTAGGCGAGCAGCAGACCAAGTCCTGGTCCTGGGTTCGTCTCTAGCAAGTAGTAGATCGAGCGCCCACTCTCCTCCACATCGATGGTACCGAGCGGTGTTAGCACTCCGTGATTGATGGCATTGTTCAAGAACAGCACCTTTGCAACCTCAATCGGGAGATCCATCAACGGAATGAGGCCGGCATCGTCGATGCTCTCCACCATGTCAGCGAACGCTTCAGTGATGTTGCTCATGATCGGGCCGATGATCCGATAACCCAGCATGGCTAAACCGGCTCCGGAAATCCCCTGCGAAAAGTTGTTGACCAACATCTCGAACCCTGCTGGAGTGCGAGGCTCAAGATATTTGTCAACTTCTCGCATCACCCAACCGGCGAGAGGCCCTACCAGCATGGCTCCGAGGAACTGCGGGGGATCGCCACCAATCGGGTTACCTGCTATGTCAAGCAGCGAGAGTTCGAAGGATGCACCGCCGATAACACCCATAACCGCGATAGCTCCGAGCACACCTCCCCGGTGACCGTGAATCAATTTGCCGCCCGTATAGGCCACTAGCAGCGGCAACAGATACTTGATCATCGGGCCGACAGTGTGACCGGAGATTGTGTCCCAGTCCCAGTCGAGAGCGGTCTTTCCTAGCCAGCCATCTGGAATGAACAAAGCGGTGATCAAGCCCCAAGCAATGAACGCTCCGATATTCGGAATGACCATGCTGGACAGAAAACCGCCGAAACGTTGGATACGTTCTAACATGCGCGGGTCCTCCCCTTATTTTTGTAATGCTGACGTAAACATTTCACAGAATTGTCATCCTTCGCTACTCCCAATAAGGCACTAAGAAGATATGACAAATCGGCGCTGCGTCAGGTGTAGCGCGCAATTAGGGACACAGCGGATGCTCCCGCGAACTTTCAAGACAGTTCGGCGAACGGGTCGTCTCCTGTGACGAGGTCGGTGGCGTTGATGGCGGTGATGCGGTTGGTGAGTGGGAAGCTGTGGGGGCCAGCGTGAACGAGGAACAGATGGTCGAGGCGGAGGTCGGCCAGGGCGCTGTGCATCGACTTTGAAACTTTCGGCCGGGAGGTTCGCTTTATCTCGAATCCGAGGACTTGTCCGTCGATTTCCAGCCGCAGGTCGAGTTCGGCACCTCCGTAAGTCGACCAGTAAGTGGGGTGGGCAGGGGTGAATCTTGCCAGGAGCTGTTCGAGGATCATGCCCTCCCAACTGGCACCCAGCATCGGCGAACGCTCCAGGTCGACCAAGGTGGCGATACTCAGCAGCCGGTGCAACAGGCCCGAATCGCGAATGTAAACCCGCGGTGATTTGACCTGACGCTTGGAGATGTTGGCAAACCACGGGGGCAGTTGGCGAACGACTAGGGCGTCGGTGAGGGCGTCGATGTAACGCCTCACGGTTGACTCTGACACGTCGATTGATCGGGCGATTCGTGCGCTGTTCCAAGTCTGCCCGTGGTAGTGGGCCAGCATCGTCCAGAATCTACGCATCGTCGTGGCTGGAAAGCGGAAGCCGAGGTTGGCGAGGTCACGTTCGAGAAACGTTGAGATGTAGTCGTCGCGCCAGCGGTTCGAGGCCTCGTCGGTCGGGGCTAAAAAGGACTCGGGCAGGCCACCGCGCAGCCACAGATCATCGAGTCGGTGCCCTCCCACATCGGACAGTCGCAAACCCCCCAACTCGACGAAGGAGACTCGACCGGCCAGTGACTCCGAGCCCAGACCGATGAGATCGGGCGAAGCGCTACCGAGCACGACGAAGCGGCCCGGACGACGGTTCTCGTCGACAAGGACCCGAAGCGTCGGGAACAACTCGGGCATCCGCTGAGCCTCGTCGATCACGATCGTCTCGCCGGTGTCGCGCAGCGCCAGCGTCGGCTCGGCCAAACGAGCGAGGTCGCGATGGTCCTCAAGGTCGAAGAACGCCGCTGGCGTCGAGGAAATAGTCTGGCGGGCCAGGGTGGATTTCCCTGCTTGTCGAGGCCCTGTCAGCAAGGTCACCGGTGCGTGTGATACCGCGTCGCGCAGGTTCTGGACGTCGACAATCCGTTCAATCAGCCGCATCCATCCAAGTTATCCTTGAAAATCCACCATGTTGTACACGATTTTCAAGAATTAGGTGTAACGCGCAACTCGGGCGACGTCGGATGCCGACAACAGGGGGCTGACAACCACCACCGGCGCGTTGATCTCCTGGAGCGTGATCGTCGTAATGACGAGATCAAACTCGTCGTGGCTGAGCGCCTCATAACCGCTCTCCGAAAGCACTTCCACCAGTTCGAGTTCGGGGAACTCGGCTTGGATCCGCGAGACGAGCACCCAAGCGGTAGCCATACCACTAGGGCACACCACAAGAGCCCTCCGCCGTGGATGCAGTCGCGCTCGCTCCATGGCTCCCGCGAGATACATGGTGATGAAACAGACTTCATCATCATTGATTGATAAACCCATCTCATCCTCAACCAGTGAAGCGATCTCACCGGCGGCTGAATAAACGTCCGGATAGCGCGCAGTTACCTCGTCTCGCAAGGGGTTGTGGATGGGCAACCCATGACGAAGCCGAACGCTTAAGCGACCGAGATGCAGAGCCAAACTGCGCCGCAATTCTCGATCATCACCAAGAGCGATGTGCAGCCTTTCTCCCGCGGTGCTGATCACCCGGTCGAGCAACTCCTGAGTGATCGCCATCGTTTCGGTGGAGACAGCATCAAGGGCGTCGAGACCAAGCAGATACTCCGTTATCACCGCCACTTCTTCTGCCGGCAGTCCCGACCCGAGGACCTGCTCAATGTCGCTGACCATATCCAGCACGCTCGCTGCCACCGGATGGTCCATGACCGAACGATGCAGTCCCGCCTCCACCGAAACCCGGTGACCGGCCTGCAGACGGGTGATGGATACAGCCAGAAACAATGCGAAAACCACATCACTTCTGCCGGACGTGAGAGTCTCACCAAGTGTGCTTCGGCGCACGATTGCCGCCATCTCCGCTAATGGCAGCGAAAACAACCGTTCCCGAAGCCCAACGGGCACGCGCACCGTCGATTGCTCACGAGAGCGGGCATCATTGCCCATCTGTAGTCGCAGCACATCCTCGGGGACCGACTCCAAGGTGAACTGCACCATCACCTGACGAATACGACGTTCAGTACCGACCACGGAGATTCCCCTGCCGGGACGGCGGACCAAAGGCAAGCCGTTGCGCTCAAGCCAAGATTCGCAGGCATGGAGATCCCGACGAGCTGAAGTCTTCGACACCTCCAGTTCTTGATGCAGTTCTTCAAGCGAATTGATAGACGGAGCGGTCCACAACAAGGCAGCCAAGAGCAAGCGAGCACGCTCCTCAGGGGCATAAACCCGGGGGGCTTGGGGACGCGACAGCAGATCGGCCATGATCTGTTCCCGCAAATCGTCAGACGCCTCAATGATCAACCCCAGACCCTGCCGACGCACCAACTCAGCACCGTGTCCGTGAAGGTACCGTTCCACCTGATCAAGGCGATAGCGAACCACCCGTTGGCTCAAACCAAGTTCAGCGGCAAGCTCCGCGGTGCTTCTAGGCCCGTGCTGGTCGAGAAGCCAGCGGGTTATCCGGATAACCCTCGTGTCTATGTTGACGCTCACCCCACCGAACTCTCGAAATTCTCGGAACTCTCAGAACGAACGATCTCCCGGACCTCGCTAGCTGAGGCCGCGGCGAGCACCGGCTGAACCAACTGCTCGGCGGATGCGGCGTCAAGAGAATCAATGACCGACTTGGTGGGGTTGACAGAACGGCCACTGACCGACAACTTGTCGATGCCCATAGCTGCCAGCACCGCTGCGCCCGCTGGGTCCGCAGCAGCCAGTCCACAAACAGAAACAGTGATCCCGTTGCGATGGGCCGCATCGGCGGTCAACTTGCACAAAGCCAGCACCGCGGGATGCAGGGGATCCTGAAATCCGTCGAGCACGCCGTTGGTGCGATCCGCGGCCATCGTGTACTGAGTGAGGTCATTGGTGCCGATCGAGAAGAAATCGACTTCGGCAGCGATCACATCGGCCACCAACGCCACCGCAGGAACCTCCACCATCACACCAATCGGCGGCACCTCGTGGGCTATGCCTTCATTGGTGAGTTGTTGAGCCACATCGGAGATCTGTGCGCGTACTTCACGGATCTCCGCAACATGGCTGATCATTGGCAGCATCATCGCAACATCACCGTGAATTGAAGCCCGCAAAATCGCCCGCACCTGGGTGTTGAACAGGTCAGCCTCCTGGGAATAAAGGCGAGCCCCGCGCACACCCAAGAACGGGTTTTCCTCGGGGTCAATGTCGAGATAAGAGGCGGGTTTGTCTCCACCAATGTCGAAGGTCCGAATCACGACGGTGTCGCCGAAACCCTGCGCTGCGAACGAATAGAACTCGAACTGCTCCTCCTCGCTCGGCGCAGCGCTGCGATCAAGAAACAAGAACTCGGTGCGCAACAAACCGATGCCATCGGCACCCTCGGCAATCGCCAATTCGATGTCTTCACGCGATCCGACGTTGGCTGGCACTGCCACGCCACGAGAACCCAGACTGACCCTCACCCCCCGATACCGTGCAGCGGCCTGCTGCGCGGCGACATATGCGTCGCGTCGAGCAGTGAAGGTGGCTGTGGTTTCGTCGTTCGGGCGGATCGCCACATCGCCGCTCGTGCCGTCGAGCGCCACCGAGTCACCCGAACTCACCAACTCAACAACTCCGGTCGTTCCAACCACCGCGGCGACACCCAAAGACCGGGCGATAATCGCCACATGGCTGGTCGGACCGCCAGCCTCGGTGATGAAACCGAGAACCACATTAGGATCAAGCAACGCAGTTTCTGCAGCGGTGATCGCCGCTGCCACCAAGATCGACGGCACCTCGATGGCACCCAGATCCGTGCTCTCAACCCCGGCGAGGTGACGACGCACACGGTCGGTGACCTCCACCACGTCGGTAGCGCGAGCCGCGATGTAAGGATCGTCGATAGCCGCGAACATGGCCTGAATCTCAGCAGAAGTGTTGGTCACCGCCTCCTCGAGCGTCGCTCCGGCCTCAACACCTGCCGCGACAGAATCGGCCAACATCGGATCTTCGGCCATCAAAGCCTGAGCACCGAGCACCTCAGCCGCTTCGGTCCGGCCTGCATTGCGGGCGTGCTCCTGCAACCGGATCAGGTCAGCCTGCACAGCCGCCATTGCGTCGTTGAACGAAGTGACAGGATCATCGGTGTCGGGGATCTCAACTTCCACTGTGTCGATTACCACCGCGGGGCCGATTGCGACGCCTCCTGCAGCGCCGGTACCGACAATTCTCGCTTCGGCCTGTGCGTTCATCGCCTTCTCCTGGGCTTTTTGGACTTTCTCTGCTTTCTGATCGCGCCCCATTGGGGTTTTGGCGCCGGCGGCAGCGGGATGAGCAAGTCGCTCAAAGTGTCGTACAAACATGCCCAAGCAACCAAGGTGATGCTCGTCGTCATCGCCAAAGTGATCAAGGTGATAACGCCCGTCACCGGATTCACAGCGATGCCGAGGGGGAGAAGGCTGAGAAAATTGAACATGAAGAACAGAACCAGAAGCGCGAACAACGCGATCCGCCTCTTATCGCCCAAGCGAACGCTGGTGCCCAGAGCCCTGAGAGGGCCGTCAACCGCCCGTTCGGCGACGACAAAACCGAAGAACCCGTACAACACGGCAACGAACAAGGCCGGAATGGTCAAGAGATATTGGAATCCCAGAAGGAACGCCGCCCAGAACCAGAATGAGGCCACCAACTGGTCCACAAACCGAGTCCCGTCTCGAAACGGTGCTGCGATGTCGATCGGTTCGTTGCGCGCGGCGTTGAGCGCGTAGGAGAACCAGGGAAGCGCCACCATGCTTGCCAGAACCATGCCAGTGATGTTCAACGCCAGAAAGCGGACGGTGTTGTCGTCGTTGAATGCCTGTAGCGCCGGGATCGCGAACGCTCCATAGACCAAGAACGTGGCGATAGCAGCCAGCGTCAGTGGAACCACATTTGCGACATAGCCACGCAAGCCGCGCCGAAACATCTCGGGAATCGGTATAGGGAACGGTTTGAATTTGGGTTCTGTCATTCAGGCTGAGTCTCGCGGAAATAGTCCGATGTCGCCACCCAACTTTGGGCCCACCGGTCACTGAAGTACAGAGAAGTAAGGACTAGCCCAAACCGTGGCCAACGCTCATCTCAAGGGGTACATCGGTGGTCATGGTCACCGCGGATTGATCCTCGTCGGTGCAAGGCGGACCGACAGTGTCTGTTGAGCGAACCGCGGCCCGCGCCCACGCCAAAGCATTGTGTAAAGCGGCTGGTCCCTTCGCACCGCCAGCCAGAAACCCGGCAAGCAGCGCATCGCCGGCTCCGACCGTGTTGCGGATGTCACTCTCCGGTGAAGTGCCGTAACTCACTTGGTCGTCCACAAGTACCGCTCCGCTGCCCCCCAAACTGACCAGAACCGTGCTCCAGCCGTGGCGCTGGAGTTCACTGGCCGCATCAACCACATCGCCCAAAGTCCATAGCGGTTTTTGAGTCAAGCTTGCTAGTTCTTCGAGATTCGGTTTCGCTACTGCGCAGGGGGTATGAGCCATGCGTGCAAGAGCCGTACCGCTGGTGTCAATCACCAGTTTTTGGGACGTGTCCGGCAGCCTCTGGGCTAGTTGTACGTAGAAATCCGTTGGCGCGCCCGGTGGAAGGCTGCCGCTGGCCACCAGCCACTGCGAATCAGCGGCTTGGTTCACGGCGGTGTCAAGGAGCGCATCGACCGCAGATGCACTGAGGTGTGGACCGCTCTCATTGATCTTTGTTGTGGTGCCATCGTCCTCGATGATGGTGAGGTTGGTGCGAACGGTGCCCTCAATGGCAACCATGTGGGTTTGGGTTCCTGCTTCGTTCAACGGAGCGATCAGATCGGCAAGGCCATCGGGGTTACCGGGAATTACCGCTTGAGCCTGATAGCCGTTAGTTGTCAATACCCGTGCCAGATTGACGCCTTTGCCTGCGAATTCGACGCCTGCGGTCGTTGCTCGCAGCACCTCACCGCGCTCTAACCGCCAAATAGCCAGGGTGCGGTCGATGCTTGGGTTCGGGGTGAGGGTGGTGATCAAGGCGCTGAGGTGACTCGGTAGTTCTCGAACAGGAGTTTCTCTGCTTGGGGGGTCCATTCTCCCCGTTCGCCTAAGGCTGCGCCAATGTCGGGGAACTGCTCTGCGAGCTCAGCCAAACCCAGCAACGGAACACCGCTTACCTGGGGAAAGATCATGACCTTCCCCGCGAAACGGCCTTGCATTACTGCCTCCACGCCGTCGCGGGCCGCCTCAATTCCACCGACTGCTGCCAAGTTCAGCGCCGGGGAGAGCGAACCGTTCATTGCCTTGTCGAGCACCAACGCCTGGTCGCTGATCGCAGACCCTGACGTGCCTGTGTATTGGGCGTTGTGGAGATAGACCCGGCTCATGTCGAGCGGACCCATGGTGCCGTTGGCGATACCGGCAAAAAACACCAGCATTCCGTCGGGGCGCATCAGTCGTGCCGCGTCGGCCATCACCGCGGCCACCGGCACTGTCACGACCACATCGTCGGCGCCCTCACCGTCGGTGAGCCTGCTCACCATCTCTTCGGTGGTCTCATCCGCCGCGCTCGGGTCGAACAACACCAGCGCGCGGTTGGCCTTCTCTGCGAGCGGACGAAGCGATGCTTCCAGCACTGCCAAACGAATGCCGTCGGGATCAACCCCGATGATGGTCGCAGGGCCGTGGTCGCTTTCGATCGCCCGCTGAATGTGCATCTGCCCCATTGGGCCGCCCGCCCCGATGAACACGGCGGTTCCTCCAGTGCGCAGGTCACAGCGGTTGCGGGTCTCGCCGTATGCGGCCGTTACATCAGGACCTTGGGTGCCCACATAGGCGGTGTAGTCGTAGTGCAAACGGCCAAAATCGATCTGGGGCAAGTCGTCGAGGGGGTGCTTGCCAACGAGGTTCAGGGTTCCCCTGAAGGCGATCTGGCGGGCCGCTCCGGTTACCTGCACTGCGGAACGGGGATCGAGCAGGATGATGTCGTCGAACCCGGCCCCGCCGGTTATATCCGCGGCGAGGGCTTCATAGCCGTCCGGTTCGATCCCGTCAGCGATGATCGTCCCGGTGTCGGGTCCAATGGACTCAAGAACCCGGGCATGAACCTCAGGCGACAGATCGGTCAGCACCAGAGAAGCCACATCGGCTATGCACTGGCCGAACTGATAACCGGTTTGGTCTTGCGGGTCACCCACTATCCAGGTCTTTCCGCCTGCTTGGGGTTCAAGACGGCGCCGCTGCGTGTATGCGGCTTCCACACAAGCCCAAGGCTCCGACAAGGCCGCTGCTGCGTAACCGATCTCGTCGTTGACCGGGATCACATATGCGCCATCGTCGGCGTCGAGGACCTCAGAGCCGATCAGGTGGTATTGAATCAGACCACCGGGAATCGTGTAGCCGTAGGCCGTGCTGCGTCCGTCAACATGGATGTCGGGCTGAATCGCCAAGCGGTCACCCTTGCTGAACCTCGAAGCAAGATCAGGACCCACTTCGATGACGGTGACCGCCGCCTCATGACCGAGACGGGTTGGGTCCACCGCCAGATCACGGCCATACAGCTTCGGGTGGTCGTTGCCTAGGCGGATGAGTTTCACGTCCGAAAAGCACAAGCCCACCGCGTCGATGCGGATTAAGAGTTGGTCTGGGGCCACCTCGGGGATCTCGATCTCTTCGGGAGAGCCGTTGTCGCCCATGCTTTCAAGGCCCGTGCCATACATGTTCCAACCGAGGTTTGGTTCAGGTAGCACAGTGTCACCGAGGCGATAGTCAGCGAACGTCCAATCTTCAGTGGTCATGAATAGAACTCCCCCTACTTGTACGCACTGTTATATCCAGATGGTGGATTGTTGGGACAGGAACGAACCCTCAGCTAGACCGTGCCACACAGAGATACTGTCTCGGAAGCTTCGCCACGGCTCGAAGATGGCCCGAAACTGGGCATCTTCCAGGGCGAGTGCGTTGAGCACATTCTCGGTTTCTGTTTTGAACGCCCTCATCAACTCGGGTGAGAACTCGCGGATAATGGCGAACTGCTGGATTTTCTTCAGGTCGATCTGGTTGCGGTAGTCGTAGTGGGCGACCGTGTTGATGTTGGTGGCCATGGCGGCCGTCTCGACGACGGATTGGTAGTACGGCGGGAGTTCGTTCCAGCGCTCAAGTGAGATCTGCACCTCCAGAGTGGTGCCGGGTTCCCACCAACCCGGGTGGTAGTAGTACAACTGGCCGTCGAACTGGTCGAGCCCCAGGATCAGATCGTCGGTGGGGCCGACGAACTCGGCGCTGTCGATCTCGCCGCGCGCAATAGCGTCTCGGATCTCGTTACCGCCAAGATCGATCGGTTCGCCGCCGAGGTTCTTCAGCACTTGTCCAGCGAGACCTGGTATGCGCATTCTCAGCCCTTGCAAGTCAGACTCGGTCTTGACTTCTTTGCTGAACCAGCCACCCATCTGACACCCGGTGCTACCAGCGGGGAACGTGATGATCCCGTGCTCCTGCGCGTAGAACTCGTTGAGCATCTTCAATCCATCTGCGTGGTATAGCCAGGCATTCTGCTGACGCTGGGTGAGCCCGAACGGAACCGTGGTTCCGAACTGCTGCACCGGGCTGAGGTTCACGTGGTAATACGACGCGCTGTGCACCATGTCGACTTCGAGGTCTCGAACCGCGGGCAGCACGTCGAGAGCTCCGATGGGTTCATCAGCGGGCTTGGGAGTGATTTTGAACGCACCGCCGGTGAGTTGGCTCACCTTGTCAGCGAAGAATTGGGCAGCGCCATACAGCGTCACCAGTGATTCGGGCCAGCTTGTTGCCATGTCCCAGTTGATCTGAGGCCCGGAGAACGACGTGCCTGCAGTGCCGCTTGGGCCTTCAGTGCCTGCGCTGTCGGTGCCCCCGTTGTCGGGGTTCAACACGTTGTTGTCTGCACATGCGGCCAACACCGCGGCGGTTGCTGCGAACCCGGCCACCCCGAGGGATCCCTTGACAAACCCCCGCCGTGGAATCTGTGCAGGCGAGTCTTTCTCAGCAACGCCGTTGGTTCCCCGCGTTTGTTTCACAACTGCTTCTCCCGCAACGGATTTTCACCAGACAACATAACTGACCTCACCTACGACCGGGCCGAGCCGCTTTATAAGGGCCGGCTCAGGGTTTCGCGGATTGACTTCATCAGCAGTGCGAGGTGCAGATCGTCGGTGGGTGATGGTTGGAATTCTGGGATCAAGTGGCGATAGAACTCTCGGGCTTCGGGGTTCTCTGCGTGGACCAGCAAACCCCGACAGTCGATTTCGGTGCCCAGGGTCGCGGTGCGTTGCAGCACGTCGAGAAGTAGCGCTGCACCAAGCCCATGACCTTCATGGTCGATACTGACTCCGAGTCGGGCTAGCAGCGCAATGGGTTGGGGGTAGCGACCAGCGCCTTTTCGCAACCGCACTGGTGCGTCCGCAATTTGGATTTGTGCCATGCACCACCCGTAGAAGGCGACCACATTTGGCTGGGAAGGTTGGGTGACCACAAGTATCTTCGTTGTCCCCATCGCCATGGACTGGCGAGCGTGTCGCTGTAACCATTGGGTCTGCTCATCTGAGCGGCACTCAAAATCCTCGATTTGATGATCGGGGGTTAGCGGTGTCGGCGGTAGGTAGCGCGGGTTATTCGTCAACGAAAGGTGATGGTCGGGCCATCAGGGCTCGCAAACCGGCCAGGTCTTGAGCAGGACGGTTGTTGATCTCTTCCCACGCTTGGGATGCTTCGGGGCTAAGCGTGAATTCGTTGCGGTCGGCCAGCACCCGGCGAGCAGCGATCGTCAGATGGGTGACGACGAACTCGGTGAGTTGGGTGCCGTTGGCGTCCACCGCTCGGTCAATGAGAGCACGGTCCGCGGGTGTTAGCCGGACCTCGATCCTTTCACTGCGCCGGGGACGTGTATCAGTAGCCACCGTTTTCTCCCGTTCAATTACAGAATAACTGTACGGCAATTGTACGGCAATTGTACGGCAATTGTACGGTAATTGTACGGCGATTCGCACCGTAAGTGGAACGGTTGGAGCGGGTGACGGGAATCGAACCCGCGTTATCAGCTTGGGAAGCTGATGTTCTACCATTGAACTACACCCGCGGGCATGGTTGATCTGAGTCGAGTTGGCTTGGCCGCGTCGGCTCGGTCGCAGTCTATTGGTGCGAGCCTCGGTCAGACCAAGCGATCTCTAGTGGAACTTGATCGCTCGCTAGGCTTCAATTGCGTCGGTCGGCGGAGCCGTCGTAGAGAATCGAGCGTCCATGCCAACCACCGTAAGCGGAACCATTCTGCAGACGCCTGAGCCGGGCATCCTTCAAGTTCTTGAAGACCATCTCGTGACGGTCGACGATGATGGCGTCATTGTGTCGGTGGTGCCGCGGGGCGGGATCGTGGCAGACAGGAGCCTCGACGCTGACGAAGTGCTGATCCCCGGGTTGATCGACACGCACGTACATGCGCCTCAGTGGCCTCAACTCGGCACCGCGCTCGACCTTCCTCTCGACCAGTGGTTGAACGACCACACATTTCCACTCGAGGCAAGGTTCGTCGACCTCGCTTTCGCAAAGAGCGTGTGGGCGTCGATGGTCCCGTCGCTGCTGCGCAACGGCACCACGACAGCGGTCTATTTCGCTTCCATCCATGAACCCGCGACGATTGCCCTGGCCGAGGCATGTATCGGCTTCGGGCAGCGAGCCTTTGTCGGTCGGGTGGCGATGGATCACCCTGACGGCACCCCCGAGTGGTATCGAGACACGAGCCCAAGCGAATCGGTGGACGCGTCATTTCGCTCAATTGAAGCTCTGCGGTCTATGCCAGATCCGCTGCGCTTGGTCCAGCCGATGATTACCCCCCGTTTCATTCCCGCCTGTAGCGATGCCGTATTGGAGGGGATGGGTGAGCTCGCCAACGCAACCGGGGCTCTCGTGCAAACGCATTGTTCGGAAGGTGACTGGGAGCATGGCTACGTGATTGATCGCCATGGTTGCACCGACAGTGAGTCGCTCAACGGCTTCGGTCTTATCCGGCAACACACGGTCTTGGCGCACGGAACGCATCTGACCGGCACCGATCGCGAGCTACTGATCGCCAAAGGCGCAGGGGTAGCCCATTGCCCGTTGTCGAACGCCTACTTCTCGAACGCGGTGTTTTTGGCGCGCGCCAGCCTTGAGAGTGGTTTGCGAGTGGGGCTCGGCAGCGATATCGCCGGTGGGTCATCCGCGTCGCTGCTAGTCCAATGCCAACAGGCTGGGACGTCGTCGCGGATGCTTGAAGATGGTGTGGTGCCTGGGATTTTTGGTGTTGAGCAATCCCGTATCGATATTCCGACGGCCTTCTGGCTCGCCACCGTCGGGGGAGCTGATTTGCTCGGTATCCCGGCGGGGCTTCTGGAACCGGACAGAGTGTTCGACGCGGTGGCGTTGCGCATTGGCGAAGGGTCAACGGTAGGAGTTTGGGACGGCCTCGACGACTGGGATCGAATCTTCGAAAAGCTGGTGCGCAGATCAGATCCGGGTAACATCATCGATGTCTGGGTCCAAGGAAAGCGTGTGATTAGCCAGGACCCGCGCTAGAGGGTTTTGCTTGGCGACGATGCTTGGCGCGATTTGGTGTGATGGTGTGACGGGTGCGGGTAAGGTCGCCAACGAATGGCAATTGAGATCGGACACAAGTGATTCTTTCTGACCGCACACTTCGCGAACAGCTCGAAATTGGGCGCATCATCATTGATCCGCTCGACCCCTCTGCGTTGCAGCCTTCGTCGGTCGATTTGAGGCTCGACGGGTTGTTTCAGGTCTTCCGGAATCACACGATGGGCCACATTGATGTGAAGGAGGACCTCAGCGACCTCACCCAGTTGGTGGAGGTCGCACAAGACGAGTCGTTCGTCTTGCACCCGGGCGAGTTCGTGTTGGGCAGCACCCTCGAGCGAGTTGCCGTTCCCGACGATCTCGTAGCAAGGCTCGAAGGGAAGTCGAGTCTGGGTCGGCTGGGTTTGCTGATCCACTCAACAGCGGGATTTGTTGATGCAGGGTTCGACGGGCAGCTGACGTTGGAACTCAGCAACGTCGCCAATTTGCCGATCAAGCTCTACCCCGGCATGAGAATCGGACAGATCTCGTTTCAGCAGATGACCACTGCGGCAGAGCATCCATACGGTTCTGACAAACTTCGATCAAAGTACAAGAACCAGCGGGGACCGATGCCGAGCCGTTACTGGGAGAACTTCGAGAGCTGAACCCCACCGAACTCCATTCAGCGGTGGTTCAGCGGTATTGGGTTGCGGTGATGATGCCGGCCAGGATCATTCCTAGGCCCAGCAGCAAAATGGGGTTTGATGTGTCCCAAAACGAACCGACGTAGTTCACGACGATGGTCGCGATACCGGCACCGAGCAGGCCAAACATGAGCACCGGAACCCACATGGGACTCGGGGGCATTGTGTCTTGACCGGTGTGAGACACGGTGTCGGGGGTGTATCCGTCGGGTCTCGTTCCTTTGGGAGTAACCCTGCCGCCGGACACCCGGCGTTTTGTGGGCTTTTCAGTCATGTGGCAACTCTAGAGGTTTGAGACGGTCGGCGGGTCGTGTTCGCTGAATCACACAGGTGTGATTATCCACGGATTTGTCCACAGACTGTGGAAAACCTCCGATCTAGTCGACCGGAGCTACCAGATCCATGTCTTCAAGACAGTGCCGGGGAGGTTCTGGATCCTCGTCGGGAGCGACGGTCATACGAACCTCGGTACCACAGATGCTGCAACGGTAAGTGATCTTCACCTTCCGCAACTCACCCGCTGGTGGAGGCTCCGGAACCGGCCGAGCGAGCCCCCGTAGCATCGCCAAACCAATACGAATGATGAGGAATGCCGCTACTACCGCGATGATCACATTCAACACGTTCACTACAGGCCAGCCTACGCGCGGCGACGCCACAGCGTTACGGCCGATCCGGTCGTACCAGCGCTGACCGCGGCGATGCATTCGCCGGGGGGCGTGTTTAGCACGCCGTCAACGGTTAGGCGGAGTTCCTCGGCTGCGCCGGCATCGCCGACGCCGAGTGTTCCTCCGTCGGGATTGGCGATCATCGGATCTATCTCAAGGCGGTGACAGATCGACAAGAACCCAGCGGCGGTGCTTTCGGCAATCTCCCAACGAGCGATCTCGGGCAGGTCAGTACCAGCATTTGAAAGCGCACGATGAAGCGCAAGTTCCACACCTCCGGTTGTATCAAGCGGGTTGCCCGCAGCGCGCCCCACATCGACCACATCGGCCAATCCCGGGCCCGTGGCGGAAGGACCTCCAGCAGTGAGGAGCAGCGCGGCCGCACCATCAACGGGTGGAGCAAACGAGTACGAAGTGACAGTGCCGTCAGACACGAACAATGGCGGCAACTCGGACGGATCGTCGATCACCCCGCGGAGTTCGTCGCTGCTGACAGACATTCCGCGAACCGCTCCGAGACGACTCCCAGGATGGGCTGCGATCGGAACCACACCCGTAGTCACCGCGGAGCGGCGGCGCTTAACGCTGCGGGTCGCGGCGAGGTCCTGTTGTGCTCGATCAATCCCAAGCAGCCCAGCAGTCGCATCGGCCGTTCTCGGTGGCGGCAACAACCCGCCGTCGTCGGCGACTCGCCTGGCGGGGCCTTCGCCCCACGGCTGTCCGTACACGCGGCCCAAAGCCGAAGCTCCAGGCGCCACAATCGACGCCACCGACACCCCAACCACAACCGCAGAGCCGACCGATCCAGAGGTGATCGCAGCGACCGCGGAATGTAAAGCAGCCGAACCACTCGTTTCTGCCGCGTCGACGACGATCCCACCAATTCGATCAGGCCAGTTGGCGCTCAGCACAGCGGCTCGGGCCATGTTTGCACCCTGCGCCCCGACCGGCTCGGCACATCCGACCCACACCTCATCAATCGAGGAAGCATCAACTCCAGCGCGGCGTATCGCCTCGTTCATCACCAACGCGCTGAGGTCAACAGGATGCCAACCCGCGAGAACACCGTCTGTAAGGGCGAAAGGGGTGCGGCAGGCAGCCGCGAGCATGACGGTCATTACGTGAGTCTTCTACACTGACACGGTATGCGGGTAGCCATCAGGCGCCGGCCCGATGACTATCAATTTGAAACGCACAGGCAATTTGAAACGCACAGGCAATTTGAAACGCACAGGCAATTTGAAACGCACAGGCAATTTGAAACGCACAGGCAATTTGAAACGCAAAGGGACGCAATGGGATCAGCATTGATGTTTGGGGCCGAGAACTACATCACCGATATCGACGGCTTCAACCTGGGCACGCTAATCGTCAGGGTCGCTATCGGCCTGACCCTCGCGGCTCACGGTTACGGAAAGTTCTTCCGAGGCGGCAGGATCCCAGGCACCGCCGGTTGGTTCGATTCGATGGGGATGCGGCCGGGAAAGTTCCACGCTCTGCTTGCTGCCTCGACCGAAGTTGGTGCCGGGCTCCTGTTGGCTCTGGGCCTGCTCACTCCGCTGGCTGCGCTCGCCTTTGTGGCTCTGATGGTCGTGGCCGGATGGACGGTGCATCGCGACAATGGCTTCTTCATCGTCAGCGAAGGCTGGGAGTACAACTTCGTGCTGGCGATCATCACCGTTGGGATAGCCACAACCGGCCCCGGAAAGTACTCCCTCGATTACGAACTCGAATTGATCGAGAGCTTCGACGGCACCACCGGACTGCTGATCAGCGCTGTCGGCGGTGTCGCCGCCGCCATCGCCCAACTAGCCCTGTTCTACCGACCCCCCGCCAGCGAATAACCCCCGGCCAACAGGGGGGTTGCACACCGAGCGGGTACGAGTGGTATATTTTCCGGTATGAATTCGTATAGAAAATCCGACGAAGTCTGTGAAGGGCTTGGCGAGAAAGTTCTTGAGGCGCTTGGGTCCGCGATCCCCCGAACCCGCATCGACCTTGAGAGATACAGAACGTTACTCCCAGACATAGTTGTGACGTCTAGCCCTCGAGGTCTGGCCAACTGGTTTCACGACCGTATTTGGTACCATCTCGTCTCAGATCTTCAAGATCTTGACAACGTTGTGATCGTTGACAAGGGTCCCCTCCGGGAGATCGTCGTGGAGGACACCTACCGAATCCGAATCAAATGCCACGATCAGAGGGGTCGAATCAGAACCTACCCCACCCAGACCGCATTGGAGTTCCTTTCCCAGCCACAATTGGTGCTCGAGGGACTCGCCCAGACACATCTGATGGCGGGATACCAGTGGAACTCAACGACTCACGAGATTGGTCCTGCGGTTCTGTCGCTTCGAGATGGCTTGGACACTGTGCTCTGGCTGATTGAACTGCCCGAACCGGCTGATGATGCCTCAGTTGAATCGATAACCGGTCCACATGCTCCAGAAAGCCCGAGGATCGAGTTCCCGGCTGACGATGAAAGAGAGTCGGAGGTTGACGGGAGGTGAGTTTGGGGGAGGCGATCGCCACAGCCCGACGTGCGCGAGGTCTGACACAGGCAAATCTGGCCGACGACTTGGGCATAACCCAGGCGGCACTGTCCCGCTATGAGAACGAACTGCGCCAGCCAACCGACGGTGACCTTAAAAGAATCGCTTCGAGTCTCGGAGTCGTACCAGAACTTTTGCGCCACGCTGACCGGATGCAAGGAGCGCTCGCCGCCGGGGCTCATATGCGACGACGGGCGACCGCTAAACCGACCGCGTGGCGTCGCCTTGAAGCCCAATTGAATCTTTACAGACTCCACGCCCAACGGCTGTTTGATGAACTGGACGTGATGACTGAACTGACGATTCCCTGGTTTGACCCGTTCGAATACGATCCGAGGACTGCGGCCCGCCTCCTGCGAATGCAATGGCGAATGCCTAACGGTCCGGTGAGAGGTCTTACGAGATGGATGGAAGCCGCAGGTTGTCTGATTTTCGACACGGACTTCGAGACAACCCGGGTTGATGGGCTCTCGCAGTGGAGCGACACCCATCCGGTGGTGATGCTCAACGTTGGAGCACCAACCGACCGACGTCGGTTGACTTTGGCCCATGAGCTAGGACACCTCTGCCTCCACAGACAAGGCGTCCCCGATGACGTTGAATCTGACGCCAACGCGTTTGCTGCCGAGTTCCTGATGCCGGCCGAGACTATTCGGCCCGAGCTACGTAACCTCACGGTAGGGCGGTTGCACGACCTCAAACGTTATTGGGGAGTGTCGATGCAGGCCCTCATCGAACGGGCACACCAATTGGACATCATTGGTTCCCGAGAGCGAACCAATTTTTACAAGCGGTTCAGCGCGCTGGGATGGCGCACCCGAGAACCACTGAGCGACGAACTGGCGCCGGAGCGAACGCGTCTGGCCGCCGAGATCGGCCAGGCACTACTCTCGCGCGGTCACACTCCGAGCGAAGCCGCTGAGATATGCGGCTTCAGCGCCGATAACCCGCACAACCCGTTCATCAGCGACAACCAACATCTGCGCTTAGCGTGATGACCCAAATAACCGTCGTAGCGCCCAGGTGGTCGCTTAGCCGGTGTTGCGGAGGCCGGCGGCGACGCCGTTGACGGTCAGCAGCAGAGCGCGGCGGAGACGGGTTAAGTCGTGGCCGTCGTCGTGCCCGGCGCGCGAGCGGGCAAGCAACTCGACCTGCAACACGTTGATCGGGTCCAGATAGGCATCGCGCACGGCCAGTGTGCGCTTCAGAATCGGCAGGTCATCAAGAAGGTCGCGGTCGGTGATTTGGGCAATCTCGGCCACGGTTCGGTCGTGTTCGGCTGCGATGGTGTCAAAGAAGTGATGCAATTCCAGAGGTACGAGGCGGTCAACGTAATAACGGGTGATCGCAAGGTCCGTTTTGGCAAGGGTCATCTCAACGTTGGAGATAAACGCCGCGAAGAACTGCCAGTCGTCGTACATCGCCTTGAGTTCGGGAGCGTGCCCCGCCAACCGGGCGGCTTCAAGAGCGGTCCCGACCCCGAACCATCCCGGAATGATCTGGCGGGATTGGGTCCAGCCGAATACCCAGGGGATAGCCCGAAGTCCTTCAAGGCCGGCTCCGGCACTTGTGCGGCGTGCGGGACGTGAGCCGATGTTCATGTCGGCTAGTTCCTCCACCGGCGTCGACTTCTGGAAGTAATCGACGAACCCGGGAGTTTCGAGCAGTTCCCGGTAGGACTCAAAAGCTCGTTGCGACATGAGTTCCATGGCCGTGTTCCAGCTGTGCGTCGCTGACCATTCGTGGCGAGGTGTCCGGTGCGCCAGCGAAGCTTCCAGCACTGCCGACAAAGCCAAGTCGAGGTTGCGTTGGGCCAGTCCGGGCAGTCCGTATTTGTCGGCGATGACTTCGCCTTGTTCGGTGATCTTGACTGCACCGTTGATGACTCCGGCGGGCTGGGAAAGGATTGCGGCGTTGGTGGGGCCTCCTCCTCGCCCGACAGTGCCACCCCGACCGTGGAACACGGTGATTTTGATTCCGGTTTCCGACGCCACCTCAGCGATCTGACGCAAAGCCTTGTGGATCTCCCACTGCGAAGTCGTGATTCCGCCATCCTTGTTGGAGTCCGAATAGCCGACCATCACTTCTTGGGAGTTGCCCCGCAACTCCAGCAGCCGCCGATACGACGGGTTGTTGAGCAGATCACGCAGCACAGTGCCGATACTTCGGCGACCGTCGATCGTTTCGAACAACGGAACAAAACCCAGACGAGCCACGCCCGCCACCAGATCGACAAGCCCGACATCACGGGCCAGCACAGCTGGAGCCAGGATGTCGTCAACTCCTTGAGTCATAGAAACGATGTAGACGCCGATGATCTCGTCGCCAGCCTGGTTCATGGCATCGCGCAGGGCCGCTAGGAGCGAGAGCGGTCCGCTGCCGGTCCGGCCTGTTGGTGGCGCAAGCGGGCGGCGGTTGCTGAGCTCCGCGGTAAGCAGGTCGATGCGAGCTGACCGGTCCAAGGTCGAGTATTCGGTGCCGAGAGCCGAAAAGAGTTCACCGAGCGCGCGATGGTGAACATCAGTGTGTTCTCGAATGTCGAGTGTGGCCAAGTGAAACCCGATCATTGCCACGGTGCGGCGCAGTCGCGCGAGGCGGCCCTGTGCCAACAAGGTGCCGCGGTGTGAAACGAGCGATCTTCCCATGACCGCCAGGTCCTCCTCCAATTCTTGAGGTGAGCTGTAGGCGTGGGGACCGGGGGGTGTGCTAGCGGTTTCTTGAAGGCGTTGATGAATGACGCCGCAGCGTCGCCGGTAAGGTTCGCCTTGGCTGAGCTGGTTGAATCGTGCGGTAACCGCCGGGAAAGCTGCGCGGTCGGCGTCTAGCTGGCTGAGCAACTCAGCCGATACGTCGGCGACTATGTCGCTAACCGATAGTTCCGCTGAGAGCTGCTCGACTTCGTGGATCAGAATGCGCAGCGCTCGACTTCGTTGGAACTCGAGCACTTCAAGAGTGATCTGGGGTGTGACGTTGGGGTTTCCGTCGCGGTCGCCACCAACCCACGAACCGAAATGAACCGGTGCGTTTTCGTTGAGTGCTCCTCCAATGCTGCGCAGAACCGCGTCGATATCGTCGAAGAGTTCGGGAACCCCTTCGGTAGTGATTTCGTTGAGGAAATAGAGAATCGAGCGTGCCTCGTTGACCGGGTTGGGTTGGGTTCTGCGTAGTTCGTCGGTTTGCCAGATGACATCGATCAGTTCGTCGATTCGACGGTCGATGCGCTGCTTGTCGCTTGTCCCGGCGCTGGATTCGTTGCGCTCCTCAATGAGAACGGCGATCTCTGCGAGTTTGTCGAGTATCGATCTGCGTGAGGCTTCGGTGGGATGGGCTGTAAACACCGGTCGCAGGTCAAGCGAGCAGGTTGTATCGATGATTTCGGAGTCTTTGACTCCGCTGGCTTGGAGTTTGGCGACGGTTTCGGCGAAGCGCCTGTTGCTTGTTCTCGGGTTGGCATTGAGGTGTTCGATGCGGTGAACCTGCTCGGCGGTGTTGGCCAGATGGAAATAGACCGTGAACGCCCGCACCAACAGGATCGCCTCGACGAGGTCAACGTCTGTGAGGTGATCGATGAGGTCGGGACCGGACTCGCCGTTGCGATGTAGTCGACTTGCGTGCGTGCGCACCTGCTCGACTCGTTCGAGCAGTTCGGGGCCGTGTTGACGCACGAGCGCCGCCCCGAGTTGGGTGCCGAGTCGACGGATGTCGTTGCGAAGGGCCGTGTCGATCTGCTGGAGATATGCGTCGGTCACTCCCGACACGTTACATATTTGCTGCCAAGTATTCCGTGACTTATTCGTCAGCCCTAAAGGTCACGCCGTTGCCATCGGAGTTGAGCAGGGTCAGCCTTGGGCCGTCTATGGAAAATACGGCGTTGTCGGTGTCGAACAGGGCAGCGAAGGCCTCGCTGTAGGAGGAGGGCTCCTCACAGTCCGCAGAGGTCACTTCACCGAATTGGATCTCGCCGTCGCTGACTTCTACGGGTGCACTGAAATCGACACAACCATCGAACCCGGTTAGCTGCGAGTCTTCGCTGAACTTGATCCAGCCTTCCTGGGCGGGGTCCACGTCCATGGATATGGCCATTTCGCCTTGGATGAATCCGGTGACGACCCAGTGTGTTTGGAAGATCGGACGATCCGGGTCGGCGACCTCCGTGTCGAGGAACTCGATTCGGACGGTGTCGGTGGCGAGTGTCAGATAGTCGCCGTTCAGGGTTAGCTGGGGTTGGACGATGAGAACGGCCGCTACGAACTCGTCTTGTGCGTGACTCTCTGGGTCACAGCCGATTTCTGTTGTTGCCATCTCCGTTACCGTCAACTGCTGGTTGTCGTCGATTTGATACGGCCCGCCCATTGAGTTGCATCCGGCTGATGCTGCGATGTTGCCGTTGTTGAACCGCAACGAAATGCGCGTGCCTTCCACCAATGGCCTTTCGACGCCGTTTTCGAGCACTGATACCGACCAAAACTGCCGCCCGTCGAGGGACAGCCCGCTCGAATCGTCCGACGCTGTGGGGCCTCCCACCACCGTTTTGTCATCGCCACAGGCTCCGAGCACGAGCGAGAACGCCAGCAGCGCGGCCAGCGTTTTCGATTGTGTTGGGAACCCAACTCTCATTTGCTGACCTTAACCTCGGCGCGACAAGTCATCGCAGCCGCTGACGTACCAGCGCCATGGCAATTCGGCTCCCGCGCTGAGGCCGATGCGGGTGGAACGGCCGGGATCTTGCGGGGGTGGGGTTCCGTCGTCGAGCAACTCGATCCCCGTGTCTGCAGTTACTAGGTCTGCACCGTTTTGGGTGCCGTCGATACCGAAAGCCGAGGTGAACTTGGCTGGCCCGCTGCACAAGTCTCGGTCGCGTCGAGCCACGGGCCTGCGCGGTCTCATCTCGGCCAAACCCGCTAGTGGGGTGACGGCCCGTAGCAACACGGCGCTACATTCGCCGTCGGCACCGCACACGACATTGGCGCACCAATGCATCCCGTAGGTGAAGTAGACGTAGAGGTGACCAGCAGGCCCGAACATCACTTCGGTGCGGGGAGTCATCCCTCGATATCCGTGGCTGCCGGGGTCGTCGGCACCTTTGTACGCCTCAACTTCGACAACCCGGCCACGGCAGCCACCGAAGACGATCACTTTGTTCAACAACTCGGGGGCCACCTCCAGTGAATCCCGAGTGAAGAAATCCCGTTGGAGCCTCTTCGGTGCAGGCGAGGGTTGTCGCGATCCGGTCACTTGCTAGGGCACCGTGAAGGTCACCGTCTCGACGCCGTTGGCGATCACCCGGTATGTGTTCCCGGATACGAGCGAATCCCCGAATCGCACGACTGCCTCGACAGTGACGACTTCATCGTCGCACGGTATTGCCCAGGGAGTCGGCGGTGGTTGCTGCAGGGTGACGGAGACGAAGATATCGGAGCCTTTCACCTCGAAACTCTCATTGCCCCGGCGAACACAGCCGTCCATCGTGGATTGAAGATGTTCTACAAGCAGTATCACCTCCGGGTGGTACTCCACGACCTCCGCTCCGAGTACTGGGACTTCTGCTTCTACCCATGTCCGCCAGTTCGACTCGTTCCATTGACCGGTCGGGTCGGGTGGTGGTGTGGCCATTACCAACAACATGTTGACCCTGCTCGGGTTGCCTCCAGTGATCACGTCGTAGGCCGTGTCGTTGATGAAAGCCAAGCGGTCACCGGTCTCGATGATTCTCGCCGATATGGAATAGGTGTTTCTGGGGTCCAAGTCGTCGGGGTCGTATTCGACGTTGAACTTGATCGGCACTTGACCTGGGTTTGCTATGACCTGCTCAGCGATGAGTTCAGCCGAAGCATCCGCGTATGACGTGTCGCGGAGGCTGACACGCAAGACTGCATCGTCGGTCAACTCCAGGTTCTCCAGGTAGTTGACCGTCCCCTGGACTGAATTCGCTGAACCCGAAGACGATTGACAAGTCGATCCGAGCAGCAATGCGATCAGAATGCCAACGGCGGTGACCACTCGGCTCTTGCTGGAGTTCTTGGTTTTTTGGCTCTTGATTCTGGTTCTCATCTGGATCCTCGCTTCAGAGGACTAGGCCGGGCAAGCCTTCGATACGGCACCTTTCCCATTCAGACGACTCCAAGCCAAGATTAGTTCCCAGCTGCCCTTGCGGTTCAGACCTCCAGCATCAGGGTCACTGGGCCGTCGTTGATTAGCTCCACGTCCATCATTGCCCCGAACGATCCGGTGGCTACCGTGGCGCCCAAACGCCGGAGCTCTGCTGCGAGTTCGTCGATCAACCCGGCTGCTTGATCTGGTTCAGCGGCCGCCACGAAGGACGGGCGGCGGCCCTTGCGGGTGTCGCCGTAGAGGGTGAACTGGCTGATCACCAGCACCTCGGTGCTTGTATCGGCCACAGATCGGTTCATGTGTCCGTTCGCGTCGGCAAATATTCGCAGGTGCCAGAGTTTGCGAGCCAGCTTTGTGGCGCTTTCCTGGTTGTCGCTGTGGGTCACGCCAACCAGGCAACACAACCCAGCGCCGATCTCCCCAACCACCTCACCGGAAACTCGGACCCGTGCCTCTGCCACCCGCTGCACCAGTGCTCTCACACCCCCAACCTACTGCCCGCAGA
>JAKZTU010000026.1:0-2623 GCA_047516945.1 Acidimicrobiales bacterium | reverse complement strand
GTCGAGGTCGGCGACCAGCTTCGCCACGATGCCCGACGACGAGATGTAGGTGATGCCGCCCAACAGCACGGCCACGATCGGATCGAACCCGAGCAGCAGGCCCGCGGCCAATCCCGGCGCGAAGTTGAGGGCCAGGTCTGTGAACCCGGCCAATGTGGATCGGCGCACGTTGACGACCAGTTCGTGTGGCGAGAACTCGAGCCCCAGCATCAGCAGCATCAAGATCACGCCGATCTCCGCGCCGACCTCGATGAAGTCCGCCGATGCCGGCAACTCCACCAGGCCGCCGTCGCCGAGAGCGAGCCCCGCCAGCAGGTACAACGGGAGCGCGGGCAGCCCGGCCCGGCGCGCCACACGGGCGATGACGGCCAATCCCAGGACCACCGCCCCCAGTTCGATCAACAGGAGATCGCTGCCCGTGTGCATGCTGGCTTAGCTGGATGGAGCGAGAAGCCTGGTGGCGGCCTTGACGGAAGACGGCACCCCCACCAAAACCGCCGTGTCACCGGGTTCGAGACGGTCAGTTCCCCCCGGTATGGGAATCGAGCCCGAGTCGGTGACCAGCGCCACAATGTCGGCACCCGTGCGTTTGCGCAGTGCAGCCTCCGTCAGGGTCAGCCCGGACAGAGACGACTTCTCGTCGATCCTGATCCACGAGATCACCAGGTCCTCCAGCCGGTGCACGGCATCGTCGAGATGCTCCAACACCGGGCTGCCTCCCAAGAGCTCGCCGAGCGTGTGGCCCTCGTCCTCGCTGAGTTTCACACTCTCACAGGCCCGGTCGACGTCCTGCTCGTCATATACGACCAGATCACGCCGGCCGGACTGATGCACGACCACACCCACGCAACGACCAGCGTTCGTCTGCAGGTCAAAGCGAACCCCCACGCCGGGCAGATCAGCCTCTGTTACCTTGTGCATTGCTCACTCCTCCCGACAGCCATTGAGCGGTACCGCACCGTAGCACCGCCCGTGTCTGTCGGGTCCGAGCCAGCGCGGATCGGGTCTCGACGTAAAGAAGACGCACGCTGACGGTCCGCGTTGCGTCATTCCAGAGTCGTTCGCGGGAACTGGAACTCGGCTCGTCGATGATCAGGGGAATGAACGCGGACGTTCAGCGGGGGTGAATCACAGCCCTGCGGAAGCTATATCCCATAGAGAGTGGCCTCTATACCCCACTCAGCGTTTTGCTAGGTCGGTAGGGGTCTTCTTGTTCGGTTGAGCCTGAACACGTTCCGGGATGCGGCGCACATAAGATGACACGTGGTTCGGATTCGGTTGGAGTGGGGGCCTCGCGCCATTGACGCCTTCGCGGTTTGGGCAGATGTCGTTGTGGTAGTCGATGCGTTGAGTTTCAGCACTGCGGTCGACGTGGCGGTGTCGCGGGGCGCGGCCGTCTTGCCGTGCGCGGACGATCAAGCAACCGCGGAGCGGCTTGCCGAGGAACTCGGGGCCTGCATCGCCGTGCCGCGCGGCGAGATGTCGAATGATCGGCCGTATTCGCTCTCGCCGAAGTCGCTTTCGGGGTTGTCTGAGGGCACGACGCTTGTGCTCCCGTCGCCGAACGGAGCCGCCCTGACAGCGGGGCTTGGCTCTGCCGGTCAGGTCGTTGCGGGGTGTCTACGCAACGCCACGGCAGTTGGTGCGTACGTCGCTGACGCCGGGTCGAAGATCGGCGTGCTTGCGGCAGGCGAGCGATGGTTGGCAGATGGCAGCCTGCTACCAGCGTTCGAGGACCTTGTCGGGGCAGGAGCGGTGATCGCGGCGATTGGCGCCTCTTTCCGCTCACCCGAGGCTGCCGCGGCAGCAGCCGTCTACGCGGAGGCCGCGGAGGACATCAGCGAGCGTCTCTCTGACTGCACCTCCGGGTGTGAACTGCGGGAGAGAAGTTTCGGTATCGACGTTGCGTGGGCGGCCGCAGTCGATGTCAGCCAGTGCGTTCTTGTGCTGGTAGACGGAAAATACGTTGCCGCGTACTGACGCAATCCTTGTCCAATACCGCTAGGTGATGCCCGTTCTAGCGGCATCAGGCGTTGCCTTGGTCGTGCCCTGCTAGCGGCCCGATTCCAGACTGTTAGGCTGCGACTATGACCGCGGACGCCCAAGCCTCGCCGGTGCGCTTCGAAGACCTCTCTGTCTTCGACTTGATGCGGCTTCATCGTCGAACGCTCTATGAGCTACTCCAACGTGGAGTCATCCGCACGCTCAACCAACCTCAGGGCGACTGGGCAGAAACCCTTGTGAAGGTCGCTTATGGTGGCCAGCTCGCGGCGAAGAGCGAGAAGGGCTACGACGTGATTGCTAGCGATGGCACTCGTTTGCAGGTCAAATCCAGGGCGCTTGACCACCTCAACGTAGGCTCCAGCACAACCTCGGTCTTTCGTTCCTGGGAGTTCGATGCAATGGTGATTGTGCTCCTCAATCCGGCCGATCTCAGTGTGGGCAGGGCCGCAGAACTTCCCCTCGGAGCAGTCCGTGACAACGCTCGGTACATCGAACACACCAATGGCTCCGTTCTTGTGCCGAACGACGCTCTGATGAGCCAAGGCATCGATGTGACAGAACGGCTCCGAGAGGCCGCTCGCAGCCGGTAGCCCGTTCGGCTGCTGTCGCACTCCTAGCT
>JAKZTU010000025.1:0-3041 GCA_047516945.1 Acidimicrobiales bacterium | reverse complement strand
ATCAAGTACGCCATCAACGGGTTGCTGTCGCTGACACCAGACACCATGCCCTGTCTCGGCGAAATCCCCGATGTGGACGGCCTCTGGTCAGCCGCAGCCGTGTGGGTCAAAGAAGGCCCGGGCATGGCCCAGGTAGTTGCAGAGTGGATGACCTACGGCTATCCGCGCGTGATCGATATTCACGGTGCCGATATCGCACGCTTCTACGACGAAGAAAAGAGCGACGAACACATCTGGGCTAGAGCCGACGAACACTTCAACAAGACCTACGGCATCGTTCACCCCGCCGAGCAGTGGGAGTCTCGCCGTCATCTCGTTGAATCGCCGTATCGTTCACGCCAGGAGGCACTCGAAGCCGAGTTCTTCCAAGCTCGCGTTTGGGAACGGCCCCAGTGGTACAACTCCAACGCGGATCTGTGCGAGCGCTACGATCTCGGCCCCCGCGAGGTTGAATGGGACAACCGCTGGTGGAGCCCCATCACCATCGCGGAACACCTGAACCTGCGCGAGAACTGCGGCGTGGTCGACCTGTCGGCGTTCCAAATCTACGAATTGCAGGGGCCAGGAGCTGTTGAGTACGCGGATCGGCTTGCTGTCAACAAGATTGATGTTGCCGTGGGCCGGTCGATCTACACCCCGTGGCTCAACGCCGATGGCGGCTTTCACTCCGACCTCACCATGATGCGCATGGACCAAGATCGAGTAAGGATCGTCACCGGCGTGTTCGATGGTGGACGGGACGAGTTCTGGACCCGCAAACACATGCCCAACGACGGTTCGGTGAAATTCACCAACCTAACTACACAGATCACCACCCTCGGTCTATGGGGTCCCAACGCTCCTCAAGTCCTAGCGCAACTCTGCGACCAGGACCTGAGCCAAGTCGGTTCGCCGTATGGCTCGATCATCCCAATCGAACTCAACTGCTCGGCAGGAGGCGGGCAAACCCAAACGATCAAAGCGCAGTTGTTTCGCATCTCGTACGTGGGTGATACCGGTTGGGAGATCTACACGGATTGGAGCAACGGCCCGGCGCTATGGGATGCCCTCTTCGCGGCGGGTCGAGAACTCGGCATCCGTCCGACCGGTGGTGGTGTCTACGGGACCTCGGGTCGGCTCGAAAAGGGTTATCGCTTGATGGGCGCTGAGCTCGAAAGCGAATACAATCCGGTTGAGGCGGGGCTCGCTCGCCCCAGAGTCAAAGCCGCCGATTTCATTGGCCGTGAGCCTTATCTCAAAGCGCGGGAAGCCGGAGCGGAGATCCAGTGCGTGACGTTGACCGTCGAGGACCAAACCGATAGCGCTGGGCGCACGCGTCACATGATGGGAGGCAACGAACCCATCCTTGATCTCAATGGCGAGCGCATCGTCGATTCCCACGGACGAGTTTCGCGTGTGACCTCGGCAGGATACGGACCGTCTGTGGGCAAGCACCTGCTGATGGGATACCTGCCGAACGAAATGGCCACAGCCGGGACCGAGCTTCGGGTCATGTATATGAACGAGTTGTTTCCGGTGACTGTTGTGGGTCCAGGTTCTGCCTTCGACCCCGACGACTCACGTCTCAAAGCTGATCAAGTGAAGAGCTGATCAGGTCATGAAGATTCTCTGCTGCGTCAAGCGGGTGCCGGCCCCGGGGTCCAAGATCAACGTCACCGCAGACGGCTCCGATGTCGATGCCGCTCATTTGGGTTTCACTACCAGCCCACACGAAGAATGCGGCGTAGAAGGTGCCGTCCAACTCTGTGAAGAACACGGCGGCGAGGTCACGGTGCTCACCGTCGGCCCCCCCGAAGCAGCAGAACAACTCCGCTATGCCGCTTCAGTCGGCGCGGATCACGGGGTTCTGGCCGCGACCGATGAGGTGGCTTGGGATCCGCAGCGCACCGCCGCGGTGATCCAAGAAATGATTGAGGTACTCGAGGATGAGAACGGAGAGCCGTTCGATCTCATCCTCTTCGGTAACGAGTCGGCAGATTCCGGCGGTTTCCAGGTTGGGATACGGGTTGCTCATTCGCTGCAACGCCCCATCGTCAACGGTATTAAAGGCATTGAAGTGTCTGGCGATGGGAGCGGTGCCGGCACGGTCACAGCCCGTCGAGCCATCGACGGCGGCTTTGAGGTTTATGAACTCCCGCGACCATGCGTACTAGGGGTCAAAGAAGGACTCAATCTGCCTCGTTATCCAACTATGAAGGGCCGCCTCAGGTCCAAAAAGCTCGAGATCCGCTCGCTCGACATTGACGCTGCTCAAGGCGGTCAGCGACGGATTCGGCTTCATCGACCCGCTGAACAGGTGTCTGAGACGGTCATCCTCGGAGATGGCCCGGATGCGGCAGCCGCGGTTGTTGATGTGCTCGAAGAGTTGGGGGTGCTCTGATGCTGCTGGTAGTGCTCGAACATGATCGAGGAGAACTTGCTGAAGCCGCCCGTGAGGCCCTCACCTTTGGTCGCTCACTAGCCGAGAAGATGGACGAAGACCTCGAAGCCGCTCTAATTGGCGCAGACGATGAAGCGCTGGTCACCGAGGCTGGCAGTTACGGCGCTGAGGTGGTCCACACCTGTGTTCATGGTGTGTTGAGTGACTATGGGCCAGACGCTTACGGTGCTGCAGTGGCCCAGATGGTCACCGAACTCGAGCCCTCCGCGGTGCTTGCCTGTGGAACGGACAGAGGTAACGAAGTCATGGCGCAGGCCGCGGCCCGTCTTGATGCTCCGTTCGTGGCTAACTGTGTTGACGTGACTCCGGGTTATCCGTGGACCGTGACCCGCGTGCAGTGGGGTGGTTCTCTGCTTGAAGACTCCAGTCTTGAGGCCGATGTCGCGCTACTAACCTGCGGCCTACATGCGGTAGCGGCTCAGCCCGGCGACTCTGTCGACGCCAGCGCTGAGACATTCGATGCTGACCTCGACGACAGTCACCGTATAACCGTTGTCAAAGATCGCACGGTGCAAGAAGCGGGTGTGACTCTGCCCACTGCTCCTGTGGTCTGCGGTGGCGGCCGCGGGGTTGGTTCAGCCGAGGGATTTGCGCAGCTTGA
>JAKZTU010000024.1:0-11579 GCA_047516945.1 Acidimicrobiales bacterium | reverse complement strand
CCTCTCATGGCGGGCATGCGGGCAGCCAACGCTCGGTCGATTCGTTCCAGGTGGGCGCGCTGGTCGGCTTCGTCACCCATCGACAGCGGGTCGTCCACCAGCGGCATTTCAGAGGGGTAGGCAGCGGCGAGGAAGCGGCGGCCCATGTCGGGACGCAACACGATGTTGGAGTTTCCGTCGGTGATACAGGAGTGCATCTGGGGTTGGCCGGGCTGGGTTTGCAGCATGGTCATTTCGAGCCGACGTCGTTGCACGGGCACGTGAACACCGATCGGGTCAAGCAGGTCAGTCGCCCAAGCTCCGGTTGCTGTCACTACGACGGGTGCGTCTATTTCGCCTGCGTTGGTGGACACTCCACTAAGTCGGCCACCGCTGGTTCGCAACGCTGTCACTTTGACTCCGCTGATGACCTCAGCGCCATGACCCTGAGCCGCGGTGAGCCAGCTCAGCACCATTTTCGTGACGTCGATGTAGCCGCCGTCTGGTTCGTATGCTCCCCCTGCGAGGTCGTCGGTGATCAGCAACGGTTCAAGGGCGGCGATCTCCGCGGCGTTTACGAAACGGGTGTCCACGCCGCAGGCTCGCCCCAAGTCGATGTTGCGGTGCAGGGCATCGAGTTGGTCTTCGATGACCAACAGCAGGTATCCGAGCTGCACATATCCGGGATCGCCGACTCCTACTTCGGTGTCCCAGTTCTGGATCACGTTGAACCCGTGCCGGGCCATCTGGACCAGCAGTTCGTTGGAGTAGTGCTGACGGATCTGCCCGAAGGTTCTTCCGGAGATCCCGCCCACCGGTGGGCGTTCGTCAACGACTACTACGCGGGCATCGGATTGGGCAGCGAGTTGATAGGCGATGCTGGCACCCATGATGCCCGCGCCGACGACAACGATGTCTGCTGTCGCCGGGGGTGGCTTCATGGGTCTAGCGGTGAACCCGTCAGGAGTCGGTGGCCAGGAACGACTCAAGCGAGTCGTCCAGGGCGTCGACCCAGTCGGTGTGGTGTGTCGGCGCAACCGTGCCGGTCATCGGTGAGGCGTGACCGTTGTCGCGGTAGCCGATGATCGACTGTTTCTTGTGCCCCTTCCAGTCCTTGAACATTTTGGAGACCAGCGGGATGTTGAAGTCCGGGTAGTCGCTCTGTTCAAGCAGGTCTTGGGTGTATGCGCCCTGGTAGTCGATGAGTCCGTAGTCGTCTTCGATGAGATCCTCGATCGCTTGTTCCTCAGCGATTGAGCGGGCTTGCTCCTCGGCCGAGGGCAACTCGATGCGTCCGAGGATGACATCGCGGGCGTACCAGGCTTGCACGTCGAACATGTTGAACGTGTACCACTGGTCTTGCATACCTAGATACATCACTCCGTTGTCGGGTTGGAAGACCACGCCGCGGTACAGCATTGAAGAGGCCAAGCGGTTGGTGGTGGCGAGGCGCAGGTCGTCGTCCATGTATGGAAAGTGGTGCAGATAGCCGGTGCAGGAGACGATGGCGTCGATTTCGGTTGAGGTGCCATCAACGAAATGCACGGTGCGGCCATCGACGTGGCTGAGGATCGGTTTTTCGGTGATGCCGTCGGGCCAGTCGAATCCCATAGGGCCGCTGCGTGACGAGCAAACCACCGAGCGCGCCCCGTATTTCCAGCATTGAGAAGCGAGGTCCTCAGCTGAGTAGCTCGATCCGATAATCATCACGTTCTGGTCGGCGAACTGTACGGCGTCACGGAAGTCATGCGCGTGTATCAGGGTGCCGCCGAAGGTGTCGTAGCCGGGGTATTGTGGCATGTTGGGCGTGGAGAAGTGCCCGCTGGCCACTACCACGTAGTCGAACTCTTCGGTGCTGGCAGTGTCGGTTTCGTGGCTGTGCACCCGTATGACGAAACGGCCCGTTTCGGGTGAGCGGCTGACGCTGCGAACTGCCTGGTTGAAACGGATGTAGTCGCGGATGCCGCTGCGGTTGGCGCGACCCACGAAGTAGTCGTAGAGCACTTCTCGCGGCGGGAAGGAGCCGATGGGCCTGCCGAAGTGTTCTTCGAAGGTGTAGTCGGCGAATTCCAGGCATTCTTTGGGTCCGTTGGACCACAGGTAGCGGTACATGCTCCCGTGGCACGGATCACCGTGTTCGTCTAGGCCGGTGCGCCAGGTGTAGTTCCAGAGCCCACCCCAGTCGCTTTGATTCTCGTAGCAGACCAGTTCCGGCATTTGTGCGCCCTCGGCTGCTTTGTCAGTGGCAAATGCGTGTAGTTGCGCTAGCCCGCAAGGTCCAGCACCGATAATAGCTACCCGTGTCATAGTCCAAATCCCCCCTGTGGTTGGATGTACCTCTAACGAGAGTAAAAACTTAGCGCACTCGGAGGTCTCCTGCATGGGAAGACCAAAACAGCCAAAAAACAGGCTCTGAGCAAGTAATGGGATTAATTACCTATACTTTGTCTTCGCGTCGTCCGTGTCGTGGTTCCAGCAGATTGCGAGCTCACCTTGAGTGTCCAAACGCCACCGCCGCTCCGGGTCCGCGGCGTGAGTGTGCAGTACGGCGATGTCTATGGCGTCCGCGATGTCGATGTAGATCTTGGGACCGGTGAGATCCTCGGGATCATCGGTCCCAACGGTGCCGGCAAGACGTCGCTGATCGAGTGCATCGAAGGGCTGCGAAAACGGTCAGCAGGCGAGATCAGTGTGCTTGGGCTCGACCCGGCCAGGTCCCGTACCAAGCTGGCCGCTCGTATCGGTGTGCAACTCCAGGACACGTCGTACCCGTCGCGAGCCAGGGTGCACGAGTTGTGCATGCTTTTTTCGAGCTTCTACGACTCCCCATCTCCCTTCGACGACCTGCTGAGAGAGTTCGGACTCAGTGACCAGCGCAGGGCATACGTAGACAACCTGTCGGGCGGCCAACGCCAGAAGTTGTCCATCGTGTTGGCCTTGATCGGTAGGCCCGAGGTGCTGTTTCTCGACGAGCTGACCACGGGCCTCGATCCTGCGGCTCGCCGTTCCACATGGGACCTGCTACGAGCGCTGAACGAGGCCGGTACGTCAATCGTGCTGAGTTCCCACTACATGGACGAGATAGAAGTGCTTTGCGATCGTGTCATGTTGCTGCTCGACGGCACCGTTCGTGAGAGCGGGACCGTCACGCATTTCATTGATCAGTGCTCCGAATACCACCACTACACCCTGGACGAGGACGTCGCCGAGAGCCTCGATCTTGACATTCTTGTGGCGCTCGAGGCCATAGTGTCAGGTGAGCGGCAGGGTCGGCGGATCGTGCTGCGGGGATCGTATCCGGCCGGTAGCGAGGCGCTAGCCGGCGCCCTGCGGGCCCACGGGCGCGACCCGAGCCGTGTCCGCCACCGACCTCCGAATATGGATGACGCTTTCATCCACCTCACCGGCCTGTCGCCTGAGGAGGCCGGAGATGCTCGCTGAGGCGGTCCGGTTCGAGTGGAGGAGAGTCTTGCGCTTCTTTCCTACCGTCTTCTTCTCGTTGGCATTCCCGGTGATGTTGCTGGCGCTCTTCGGTTCGATCTTCGGCAACGACCCGACCGACTTCTTCGACGGGTTGGGCACCGTTGATGTCAGCGTGCCCGCCTATATGGCACTGGTCATTGCGGTTACTGGGTTGACGAGCTTCCCGTTGACCATGGCCGAGTACCGCGACAAAGGAGTGCTCCGCCGCCTGCTGGTGACCCCGGCCAGTCCGCTGACGCTGCTGCTGGCCCAGTTGGTGGTGAACGTAATGCTCACCATCATGGGTTTGGCTCTGCTGGTGTTGGAGGGAGCCCTTTTCTTCGATCTTCACATGGCGGACAACTGGGCTGCATTTGTTCCGGTAGTCCTTCTTGTGCTGGTCTCGACCTTCTCGATCGGATTCTTGATTGCATCGTGGGCACCAAATGAGCGCACCGCCACCATGGTCGCCATGCTGGTGTACTTCCCTCTGATCTTCCTGTCCGGGGCTACCTTGCCCATGGAACTGATGCCCGAGGTCCTCCAGAATGCAACCAAGGTGCTGCCATTGACATGGGGCGTCGACCTCCTGCAAGGCGCTTGGATCAAGAGCGCCGCCCCGAACTGGACGCTCGGAATCGCCATCCTGGCGGGAACCACCGTCGTGTGCTCGTCACTGTCGGTCCGATTCTTCCGGTGGGACTGAACGCCGCCTTGGGTGAACAGGTATGTAATTCCCCAAGCAATCTCTAGGTGAGCAACTCGTCGAGGGCTGCGAGTAGCAGCGTGACGTTGCGGGGACGGGCCGTGTGCCCCATGCAACCGATGCGCCACCAGGTTCCGGCGAAAGCTCCAAGACCCCCGCCGATTTCGATTCCGTAGCGGCTGAGGAGTTCTTTGCGGATATCGGCCTCGCTCACCGAATCCGGGAGCCGGGACTCGGGTACCCGCACGGATGTGAGCTGGGGAAGGCGGTTGGAGGCTGGCGCTACCAGCTCGAAACCCCTGGCCTCAAGTCCAGCTTGCAGCAGGTCGCCGCATTGTTGGTGGCGGGCGTGCGACGCCTCAAGACCCTCTTCGAGAACCGCGCCGAGACCGGCATGAAGGGCGTAGATCATTGAGATGGGGGCGGTGTGGTGGTAGGCCCGGGCACCGCTACCTGTGACGTAGTTGGCGATCATCTGTAGGTCGAAGTACCACGAGCGGGGCCGTTCGAGCATCCGTTCCAAAGCGCGGGGCGCGACGCTCAGTGGCGACAGGCCGGGCGGTACGCCGAGACATTTCTGGGTGCCGCTGTAGGCGATGTCTACTCCCCAATCGTCAAGCCTCACGTCGATTCCAGCGAGCGATGTGACACAGTCCGCCAACAGGAGCGCGTCACCCTTTGCAGCGCCCAACTCGGCGAGGTCATTGCGCACGCCTGTGGAGGTTTCTGCGTGGACGACCGCTATCAGCGTCGGGTTCGGGTGCGCTTCGAGGAGACGTTGCGGATCGATGGGGGTGCCCCATTCGGCTTCGACGGGGACCACCGTGGCACCGCAGCGGGCGGCTACGTCACACATGCGTTGACCAAAAACGCCGTTTACTCCCACCACGACGATGTCGCCTTCGGAGACTACGTTCACGAACGCCGCTTCCATGCCTGCCGAACCGGTTCCTGATACGGGAAAGGTGAGGGCGTTGTCGGTGCGAAAGACTGTACGCAGGCGGTCACAAGTTTCGTCGAGCAGTGCAATGAAATCGCCGTCGAGATGACCAAGTAGTGGACGCGTGAAGGCTTCGGTCACTTCGGGGTAGGGGTTGCAGGGACCCGGACCCATAAGAACTCGATCAGAAAAAGGCATAAACCACCCTTAATATTAGTGGAACCATCCTTGAGAGTAGTGATAGTGTCGAGAAATCTCGCCGAATTCCGCAGATATTTGCTTTTCGGCTACCAGAAACCGTCGCTCAAACCATCTACCGAATGGACTTACGATGAGCCACCACCAAATTGCCGAGGTGACCAGACGGCTGCATCGCAGCGAGTTGGCGGTGCCTGGCTCAAGCCCCGCTTTCTTCGAGAAAGCGGCAGCGAGCCGAGCCGACTACGTGTTCTTGGACCTTGAGGACGCAGTTGCGCCCGATGACAAAGAAATGGCCCGCAGCAACGTAATCCAGGCGCTGGCTGACATCGACTGGCGAGGATCCAACAAAACCATCTCGGTTCGGATCAACGGGCTCGACACCCACTACATGTACCGCGACGTGATCGACGTGGTCGAGCAGGCGGGCGCACACGTCGACACGATTCTGATCCCCAAGGCGGGGGTACCGGGCGACATCTACATGGTGGACGCTCTCGTCACCCAGATTGAACAGGGCATGGGCCTTACCCACCGGATCGGTTTGGAGGCGCTGGTGGAGACTGCTCTGGGTATGGCAAACGTTGAGGCTCTGGCCGCGGCGAGCCCGCGGCTCGAGGCGCTCCATTTCGGGGTGGCCGACTACGCGGCCTCGTGCCGGGCCCGGACGATCACAATCGGTGGACTCAACCCTGACTATCCGGGCGATCAGTGGCACTCAGCGCTGTCACGGATGCTGGTGGCCTGCCGTGCCAATGGGTTGCGCGCTATCGACGGCCCGTTCGGTGATTTCGGCGACCCTGACGGCTTCATTGCCGGGGCCCGTCGAGCCGCGGCGCTCGGGTATGAAGGCAAATGGGCGATCCATCCTTCGCAGGTTGATCTGGCCAACGAGGTTTTTACGCCGCCGGCATCCGAGGTGGCTCAGGCCCGGCGGGTGCTTGAGGCTTTGGCGGAGGCGGCCGCTGCGGGCCGCGGCGCAGCCCAGATCGACGGGCGCATGATTGATGCTGCGTCGGCGCGGATGGCTGGCAACGTGGTCGAGACCGCCGATGCCATAGAAGCTGGCTGAGGCCGTTCAGGGCGCTGCGGGCGCTGAGCGACGGCAACACCGCCGGTGAGCGCCACCAAGTTCGAAAGCAAAACCGCATTCGAGGAGTTCGAGGAGGGGACTTCATGGAGATTCATGAGTATCAGGCCAAGGCCATACTTGCCGACTACGGCGTGGCTATACCCGATGGGGGGTTGGCGTACAGCCCGGAGCAGGCCGCTTATCGTGCCTCCGAGATTGGTGGCGAGCAGTGGGTGGTGAAAGCCCAGATCCACGCGGGGGCTCGAGGAAAGGCCGGCGGCATCAAGCTTTGTAGCCATGAGCGCGAAGTATGGGAGTCGGCCGACGAGTTGTTGGGCAAGCGCCTTGTGACACAACAGACCGGTGAACTTGGCAAGGGCGTTTACCGGCTCTACGTGGAGGCAGCGGTGGCCAGCGAGAGCGAGATATATCTCGGTTTCGTACTCGACCGTTCTGCTGAGCGGGTGATGATTGTGGCTTCGGCGGCAGGCGGGACCGACATTGAGGAGATCGTCGCCTCCGATCCCGACTCAATTGTGCGGATCAACGTCGAGCCGGCCGTCGGGCTGCAAGCGTTCGAGGCACGTGAGATCGCTTTCGCGATTGGCCTCGACGCGAGCCTCGTACCGCAGGCGGTCCAGTTGATGACAGCGTCCTATCGGGCCATCCTCGACCTCGACGCCACCATGTTGGAGATCAACCCTTTGGCGGTAACCGCAGACGGGCGGCTATTGGCGCTCGACGCCAAGATGATCTTCGACGACAATGCCCTGTTCCGTCACCAGGACGTGTCGGAGTTGCGGGACAAGTCTCAGGAGGATCCGCGAGAGCGAACCGCCGTCGACCGGGGTCTCAGCTATGTGGGACTTGAGGGCGACATCGGCTGCATCATCAACGGCGCGGGGCTGGCCATGGCCACGATGGACATGATCAAACATGCCGGCGGTGAGCCCGCCAACTTCCTCGACATCGGTGGGGCCGCCTCGCCCGAACGGGTGCTCAAAGCGTTTCGGCTGGTGCTCTCCGACGACAACGTCAAGGCAGTGCTGGTGAACATCTTCGCTGGTATCAATCGCTGCGACTGGGTTGCTGAGGGTGTGGTGCAAGCCCTGCGTCAGCTCGAGGTACCGGTACCGGTAGTGGTGCGATTGTCGGGCACCAACGTCGAAGCGGGACGGCAAATCCTCAAAGAGGCCGATGTGCCGGTTATCACCGCGCAGTCACTGGCCGAGGCAGGTACGAAAGCCGTGGAGTCCGTCGCAGGGTGGGCAGCCTGATGAGCATCCTCCTCGACGAAACCACGCCCGTGATCGTGCAAGGCATCACCGGGCACATCGCCACGTTCCATACCGCCGATATGGCCGAGTACGGCACCAATGTCGTGGGCGGCGTCACCCCAGGCAAAGGCGGCACCAAACACTGTGGGGTGGATGTGTTCGACACCATGAAGCAGGCAGTGTCCGCCACTGAGGCCACAGCCAGCATCGTTTTTGTGCCTCCTCCGTTCGCGGCCGACGCCATCATGGAAGCGGCCGACGCCGGGATCGAGAACTGTGTGTGTATAACCGAAGGCATCCCAGTGCAGGACATGATCAAGGTGAAGCGCTATTTGCGTCGCTACCTGCACGCCAAACGGATGTGCTTGATAGGCCCCAACTGTGCGGGCGTGATCAGTCCGGGCAAAGCGATGATGGGCATCATGCCTTCGCACATTTACGAGCGGGGTCCGGTTGGCATCGTCAGCAGGTCGGGAACGCTCGGCTACGAGGCGGCGTCTCAGCTCAAGGCGGTGGGCATCGGGGTGAGCACCAGTGTCGGCATCGGTGGCGATCCCATCAACGGGAGTTCGTTTCTCGACCACTTGAAGCGCTTCGAGAACGACAACGAGACCGAAGCGGTAGTGATGATCGGCGAGATCGGAGGGCTGCAGGAGGCGCAGGCCGCGGTCTACTCCCGTGAGCACATGCACAAGCCGGTGGTGGGTTACATTGCCGGTCTCACCGCGCCCAAGGGGCGCACCATGGGCCATGCGGGTGCGATTGTTTCCACCGTTGGGGAATCGGCCGCTGAGAAGGTTGAGATCATGCGCGACTGTGGTGTAACGATCGTGAAGCTGCCGTCCGATTTCGGCACCATCGTGCCCAAGGTCTTGCGTCGCTGAGGTCCTGAGTTACCGAAGGTCCTGAGTTAGGGCGCTCCGACGTCGCGGACTCGGGATTTGGTGGGGTCGTAGAAGGGGAATTGAACGACGGTTGCGGGGATGCGTTTTTGGTGACCGTCGATCTTGCCGACTTCGACTTGCGTACCGATCTCTGCAAATTCGACGGCCATGCGACACAACGCCACGTTCTTGCGCAGAGTCGGAGAGATAGTGCCGCTGGTTATCGAGCCCACCTGCGCTCGGCCCACGTAGACACCGTCGTCGAGCGCTGCGGGTTCTCCGCCTTGAAGTTCCAGGCCAACCAAACGGCGCTGCGGGTTGTCTCTGCGTTTCAGCAGCGCTTCTCGTCCGATGAAGTCGTCTTCTTTGGTTTTGAGCGGGACGGTGAAACCGATGCCCGCTTCGTAAGGGTCGGTCTGGTCACAGAACTCGTAACCGGCGAAGATCAGGCCCGCTTCGATCCGCAGGATGTCGAGCGCTTCGAGACCCATCGGCACGAGGCCGTGTTCGGCGCCGGCAGCAAAGATCGCGTCCCAGACCTCTGGGGCGTTTGACGGGTGGCAGAAGATCTCAAAGCCGAGCTCTCCGGTGTAGCCGGTGCGGGAGACGAGCAGGGATATGCCGTTGTGGTCGCCGATGCGGGCGATGGCGAAGCGGAACCATCCGAGTTCGCTGACGTTGGGCTGGTCAGGGCGTGTCCAGATGATCTTTTCGAGGATCTTGCGGCTGTTGGGGCCTTGGACTTGCAGGTTGTGGAGCTGGTCGGTGGAGTCCTTGACCCAGGCCCGCAGGCCGCGTTCTTGTGCTTGTTGGCGTATCCAGAGGCCGCTGATGTCGCTGCCGCCGATCCAACGGAAGTTCTCACGGCTCAGGCGGAAGACCGTGCCGTCGTCGATCATGCCGCCGGTTTCGTAGCACATGGCTGTGTAGACGACCTGGCCGTCGGAGAGCTTGCGGATGTTGCGGGTGACGCAGGTTTGCATCAGCAGTTCGGCGTCGGGGCCTGCGACTTCGTATTTACGCAGGGGCGAGAGGTCGATGGCGGCGGCTGCTTGTCGGCAGGCCCAGTACTCTTCGGTGGCGCCGTGATCGCGGTAGGAGTTGGCGAGCCAGTAGCCGTTGTATTCGCCAAAGTTGCGGGTGACCGCAGCGGTGCGAGGGTGAAAGCCTGTGTCTTTGGTGAGTTCGGCTTCCGAGTCGGCGGTCATGCGGAATGCGGTCGCTTTCTTGAACATGTTGTTCGCGGGGTAGACGCGAACTTGAATATCGGTTGGGTACCAGCCGTTGGCTGCGTCAATGTCACATGGGCAGGCGGTCGATACGCACACGAGATCTTCTAATGCTCGCAGCAGCACGTAGTCGCCAGGTCGTGACCAGGGTTCATCGAAGTAGATCTGGTTGTTGTCGTCAACGTGGGTGTTGTAGAAGAAGTTGATGGCTTCCCAGCCGCGGCGTGCCGCCACACCGTAGGGGGACCAGACGGTGTTGATGTTGTCGGTGCAGTTGATGTGGCCGGGGAATCCCATCTCTTCGTAGTAGCGGGAGTTGCAGGCAGTGTTGAAGGTGTCGTGTCGCCCGACGGTGTCTTGCAAAACCTCAACGAGGGGTTGCATATCGGCGTTGTAGAACTTGGAGTACAACCCGGGGCCGGGGCAGGTGGAACCCATCAGGGTTCGGGTGATGGTGCCGTCGAGGCAGTTGGCTTTGCCTTGTTCAAGGTCGCTGACAGCGAAACATTGAAAGTCTGAGCATTGGCGGCCTTCTACGTCGACCACTTGGAAGTAGTCGCCTTTGCGGACTTCGTAGGCTTTCCCGGTTGAGGCTTGGACAGTGAAGTCGTTTGTTGGGTCCGCTAGTGGGGCGGGCAGATAGATTTCGCCGGGTTCGGGTAGCGAGGCGCGGTAGATGTAGACAATGAGGTCGGTTGGCGGGTTTTGGTCTTGGGGGTTCATCGGCCCGCCGGGGGCGGCTACGACCACCGCTATTGATTGCACCGCAGTGAAACTGGCTTTGCTGTCCGCTGGTGAATCAGCTTCGAACACCAGAGCGGGTCGGGCTTGGCTGAGATCAATGCCTTGTCGTTCGAGTCCTGCTCGGACCCGTCGAGCGTCGGTGAGTGGGGCGGACAGAATCGTACGGGTTCCGTTGCCTGAGTTGGTGTCGGCTGCGCTAGCCCCCAGTAGACCCGGGTCGCTCACCCCGTCAGTATCGAAGGCACTCAGCTCGCATTGCTGGCGACCTTCGGGGTCGATGATTTCGATTCGGTCTCCGGCGTTGAGCGCTAACGCGATGGCCCCGCCACCGGTTACTCGATATCGCTCGGTGCCCGGGTCGAGTAGCCACAAGCCGGGCTCAAGCACTCGTGGCAATACAGAACTAATGCTCATCTGAGGAGGGGGTGGAGGCGGATACCGCAGAGAACATGTCCCACAACATCAACACTGCCGCAGCGAGCGCAGCGAGAGCCACAATCACTGGACCAATGCCGACATCAGGGGGGCCGGTGTCGGAGAGGTTGAGGATGGCTCGCCCGCTGACCGCTACGGCGAAGCCGGCACCGGTCCATGCCGGCCGGAACTTGACTTGAATCAAGACCAAGGTGATGAGCAGGGCAAGGAAGACGACTTTGCCGTCGTCAACGGTAAAGCCTGTTGATGTCTTAGTGCCGCCTGTCTCCCAGGGAAGGAGCAGGGAGACAACGGCGATCACTAAGCAGAGCCGAGCCGAATGCGCACGGGTGAGCCTCACGGTTCGGTTTAGCGGGGATTGCGGGGTTGGAGGGGGTACATCAACGTGAACTGTACCCCCTCCCCCGTCAGACGTCAGCCGCCGGCGACGACTTGGATGCAAATGACGACGAAGATGATGCAAACGAGAGAGAAGATTACGACCGCCTTCTCTATGCCTTTGTCGTGGCCTTGCATCTCATCGAACTCAATTTGTTTTCCGGCCATGTTCAGCCCTCCATATTCGAGTTGTACTTGCCAGCAAGACGCTCAGCGGACTCCGTGAGTTTGGCGTTTTCACGCCTGGTCACCGTGACCCCCGCATACACCGAGAT
>JAKZTU010000023.1:0-3946 GCA_047516945.1 Acidimicrobiales bacterium | reverse complement strand
AGTCCGGGTCACCCCCGCCGAAGCAGGCGACCAGTACGGCGATGTGGTGGTCGACACGGCCAAGAGCCGCGAGGCCTACCGGGAGTGGCTCTCAATGACTCGCCCAGCCCCCGGCCCGGGAGGTCTGCGCCGCCCGCTGTGGTACGCCCGGCCCCTCAAACCCGCCGCTGAGATGTACCACCTCCCCAACGCCTGAGCTGGTCACTCTTGGGGAGTCTCCTCGGTTGTGTCGGGAGGTACCGGGGCGAGATATCCCACAATCAGCAGCAGAACACCGACGCCCAGGAATGACACCACTCGGCTGACGGCGGTGAGACTGCTGAGGTCCACGAGGAACAGCTTGATGACCACCCCAGCCATGAAGGAAGCGCCCGCCAACCACACCCGCCTGTCGCTCAAGCGCACACCAGCGACCATTCCCCCCAGCGCGATCACAGCCCAGATCACCGACAGCGACGCTTGCAGTGTTGTAGAGGCAACCAACGATTCGAATTCCCAAGGAACGTCTTGCCAATGGTGGATGCTGCGCGCCGCTTCCATCGTGACCGCGACTACGCCCACTACCGCCAACGCAGGCACCCATGATGCGGCTAGCAATGGTGCAACAACGTGATCCTCAAAACCAGCGGCCAGCCTCTTCCAGATCAACGCGACCGCCACCAGGAGACCGGCCAATAAACCAAGCGGATTCAGCACCGGCAAGTAGGGAAGAGGCGAGGGGTCCGCGTCGAAAACGAGGTATGTCACCGACACGACAGTCACCAACACCAACAAGACCGGTCCACAGCAGTTCAACAGATAACCCCGCCAATGGGCTGCTATCGGCCAGGCCAACAAACGTCTGCCCGACAAGGCTCCAGCCACCAGCAACAGCACGGCGGCGAACGCGGCCACGGGCGGCCACACTTCACTCGCGAAGCGATCGACCTGCCAATAGATCTCGACTCCGACCAGCACGGCAAGCAGCCAATAACCGCCAGCATGCAACACTGCACCGAGCCGACTGAACTCGCTTTCCCGCAAGCGCAGGAACCCATAGTGGGCGATCAACGACAGCGGCCAGGCTGCCCATCCGTATAACCCCAGCGGATGGGACTGGTTAGCCAGCGAGATGATCAGCACCGCTGCCATGGTCGGAAGAATCCCAAGCCCCAACGTGTCGAGTTGGGGCCACCGCAACCGACGGGACAGCAAGATCGCGGTACTGAAGGAAGCCACGACGAAGACCAGCGCCGCAGACAGATGCCCAGTCCCAAGTTGGGAGCCGATTTCGAAGAGTCCCCCGAGAATCCACCAGCCAGTTCCCCAGGCCAACGCCAGCGGAGGCACAGCGCTGTCGATACTCGTACGATCCCTGTCCCGGTACAGCAGCCAACCCGACGCCAAACCAGCAACCGCGAGCACCCCAGCACCCAGGAAGTACTCGTTGACAATCGGCAATGGGTCTTCTGGATACAAGCTGAACCCCGAAGTATCCAAGTGCACCACGAACGACAAACCAGCCAGGGTCTGCAAGAACGCGCCGCCACCGATGGCAAAAACCCGTTCGCGGCGGCAACCGAACCACACCAGAAGGATGCCTTGCAGCGCCCACACCGTCGACGTGTAGTGGGCGTTGAGCGCGAACGGAACAGCGAGGGCCAAGAACGTGAGCGCTAGGCCCGTGTAGACCGCGGCCAATTGACCCCGCTCCTGGTGCAGTCGGCGAACGATCAGAGCCAAGGCGCCTTGAGCGATAGCCAACAGCAGCGCGCTGATCGCCAGACCGTACTCAGTGTGGCCAATCACCAAGTACTGCAATCCGAACCCCATAAATGGCGTGCCGAACACCAGTGGGGCGGTCCACGGATCCTCAATATTTGGAACCTCCCGGATGGCGAAGAGCACCGGTATCGCCATGTACAACAACACGAGGATCGCTATCAACGGCTGCGTCGAAGCCCAGTCATCAGTCGAGTAGCGGTCCCAAAGCCAGAAGGCCGAGATCCCGAATGTAAAGCCCAACCCTAAAAGATTGAGTTCCGGCCACACCTTGAACCAAGCCACTCCAACAATCGCCGCGCTGAGTACCGCATAAAAGCTGAAGAGCGCGACATGGTCTTCAGGTTGGGTGTACACCAGAACCGGAGCGAGAAACCCACCGATGATCCCAAGGACCGCCAAGGAGCGTGCGTCCTGCAGCACGGCGAGGACACCCGCGCCGACCGTGATGACGATGACAGCTGCGCCTCCCGGCAAGGCCCCCAAGACGTCATACACAGCGAAGGCTGCATAGGTGGTCAAATAGAGGGCGGCGATCCCTCCACCCTGGAGGCTGAGTCCATAGATCGTGTGCGTCCTTCGCAAGCGCCAGCCAATAGCGAGCAACGCCAAGCCGAACAGCGCGACCGCTATCAATCCCATCTCAATCGTGAGCGTGATAAATCCTCGCTCGTTGGCCTCTTGAATCAAGAAACCCAGTCCTACCAGCGACACCAACACTCCGACCTTGACGGGTACATTGCCGGTCGTCACCCAAGTCTTGAGAGTGTTTGCGAGCGTGTTGTCTGAATCCAAGAACGGCTCGGTCTGAACATGACGATCGTCCGCTCGATGAGCGCTGGGTTCATCCACCGGGCCTGGGGGATGTGCTGGTGCCTGAGGAGCGTGGGCAACGGGTTCTGTAACGGAAGGCGCTTCAAAAGGGACCGGTTCTCGACCCGGTTGAGGCGGCGCTGCTGGAGGCGGCGGGGGAGACGAAGGTGGAACCGCGGGTGGAACCAACGGCGGAGGGAGAGGGGCAGCGGGTTCGGAAGTAGGGAACCCCTTTACCCAGCGCTGAGCTTCCTCGACGCTCTTGAGCCGCCGCCTCAGATCGGTCTGTCGTAGCAACACATAGCCCAAAACGCCGCCGAAGAAGAAACCCGAGAGACCGCCAATCACCACACCCACGATCGCCCCAAGTAGCACGATCACAGTAGTCAAAGTCGCCTTCGCGCAACCTGACTGGGTATCTGCCATTGCCTGAGTCTCTCGGATAAAATCGTCGATTGTCGCTGGACCGTCTATTTTTGTGAAATTCAGCCGCTGAAACGGTGAGCTTTGCGGTCGCACACGGTCCGGAGGGCAAAGCTGGAACGCAGTTGTCCGACGTGGGGGAGTCTGGCCAAGTAGGCCTTGTGGATGCGTTCGTAGTCGGCAACATCGGTAGCCGCGACATGTAGGAGGTAGTCGCTGTTGCCCGCCATCAGATGACAACTGAGTATCTCCGCGACATCGACCACGGCTTCCTCAAAGGCGTCGAGATGGTCTTCTTGCTGACTAGTCAAGGCGATCTCGACAAAGACGGAGGTTCCGCGCCCGATCAGTTTGCGGTCGAGGACCGCTACGTACCCTTTGACCACTCCGATCTCTTCAAGACGACGCACTCGCCGCAAGCATGCCGACGCAGACAAGTGAACCCTCTCGGCGAGAGCTGCATTGGTGATACGGGCGTCGTCCTGCAGGACTTGCAGGATTTCCCGGTCTGTGGCGTCAAGTTGAACCAACATGTTTCGCTCCTCTCTAACAATAATCATTCATCAAGTTGAATATTTGCAACAGTATATTGCGCATAAGCCATGTTTGGAGGCCGAATACGCACGCACATTCTCCATGAGCACGCGTATTCTGTACTCGGAGGTAGCTGAATGCGTGTCGGTGTTCCCACAGAGATCAAAACCGCCGAACGGCGGGTGGGTCTTACCCCCACAAGCGTGCGGGAACTGACCATGCGCGGCCACGATGTGCTGGTTCAAAGCGGCGCTGGAACGGGCGTCGGCGCGTCGGATTCCGACTACACGGCGTCGGGAGCGCGTGTCGCCGCCGACGCCGAAGCGGTCTTCGCCAACTCAGAGTTGATCGTCAAGGTAAAGGAACCCCAAGCCGTCGAACGGGCCATGTTGAGCGCCGACCATGTGCTGTTCAC
>JAKZTU010000022.1:0-6043 GCA_047516945.1 Acidimicrobiales bacterium | reverse complement strand
ACCCCAAGCAATAGCGAGTGCGACCGGCGGAACGAGATTCGGAAAAAAAAGTATGGCGCGAATGAACTTTCTTGTTCGCATCTCTCGAAGGAGCATCGTAAAGATGAACGCAAAGACAAAGACAACGAACCCACCGGCAATCAATAACTTGAGCGTCCGCCCAAACGATCCGCGGAACGTGTCGTTGCGCCACAAATGCTCGTAGTTGTCGATTCCCACGTACTGGGCATCATCTCCAATCCCTTTCCATTTCCTAAAGCTGATCCAGAGAGTCCCTACAGCCGGTGCTATGACGATCAACAAATAGACGGTCAAGGCTGGTGCGATGAAGATTCCGGCGTGGTGACGAACACCTTTGCGCCTTTTGGGGATCGTAGACGGCGGATTCGTTCGTCCAGTCACAATCTTCTCACACCAGCCTTGACCTGACCATCATGAATGTCGTGTTGATCTTGCCAACTGCCTTTATTGGTTAGCCCAATAGTCAGCGGTTGCAGTCACGATCTCGTCAATGAACTCTTCTCCGCTTATCCGCCCGAAGAATAGCTGATCATCAAGCGGCAGGAATACGGTCTCCCAGTACTCGGGGAAGTCGCCCTGCACGCCGTCGTAGATACGATGGACTTGCGGTTCGGACGCAAATATGTCGGCTGCGTCTTGAATCTCAGCCGGCACGCCTATATCGCTTCGGGGTGTGAGGTTCTTTGCGACATCAGCAATGCCTGCCAAGCGCTCCCGATTGAGCGCGTAGGCGATGAACTGTTGGGCAGCATCCGGTGCATCGGCCGCTTCGGGCACAACCCAGCCGATCTGGTACAACTCGGCCGACTCAAACCCGCCGTCGACGGTCGGGAACGAGAGGAGCCGGTAATCGAAACCTGGCGACGCGTAGCTTGAGGTTTCAGAGGCCAGCCATGTCCCGTTCACCATGAACGTGCCGTTGCCTGAAGCCCATTCCTGCTGTGCGAGTGGATAGTTGCTCCCTTCGTACCCATCGGCCAACGCTCCGGATTCAACCAGTTTCACCAAGTCGGCGACGGCCCGCTCAATCGGCTCAGACCGCCAACTGTCGCCCGTCGCGTCCGACGCCGCGTCGTAGAACGACCCGGGTCCGCCATGGCGGACAATCAACCAGTACAACCAGTACGCGTTGTAGAAGTTGATCAAGCCATCAGCCTGAACCGCGCTGTCACCGGCCGCAACACTGGCGGCAATGAACTCATCCCAAGTCTCAGGCGGATCAATCCCGAGAGCATCCAATCGGGAACCGTCATAGTGGATTCCAGATGAGATCACCTCGTAAGGAATAAGGTGTGGTTCGCCGCCCCTGGCATAGATATCGAGGAAAGCAGCCGGAATCACATCTCTGACCGTCTTGTCCTCTCCAGGAACGGTCAAGTCCAGCGTTCCCGCAAGAGACTGCGTCTCCCCGGTGTTGACCAGCGCTCCGACTAGCGGCTCAGCGTCCAGATCCACGAGGTCGACAGCATCGCCTGCGGACAATGCCGCTCGAACACTCGTGAGTATCTCACGGCCTCCCCACAGCACATCAACCTCGAATCCGGTATCAGCTTCGAACGAGTCAATAATTTCCTGCAAGACCTCCTGCTGAGGCTCTCCTTCATTCCACATCGAGAAGTATCGAATCGTCGAAGACTCCGTCGTCGCGTCATCGCCGTCGGTCGCGTCATCGCCGTCGGTCGGCGGATCGGCCGTCGAGTCGCTGTCATCTCCGCAGGCTGCGGTCATCATGGCCATGACCAACAACACAGCCAAGAATCGCCAAAGCGACCCGCTTCTGCTCTTATTTCTCATTATTTTGCTCATTTGTGGTTCCCTCCTATGGGCGCGCACGGGCGAGGTGCCCAATACGACTATTCATTTCAACTATTCACCGATGTCACTGAGAATCACCGACCTCGTCAGATGCCTTGGGTTATCGGGATCGTGTTCGCCTCGAGCCGCCAATCTAAGACCCAGACGCTGAACCTCTGTCAGCGAGGCCAAGGGATCGCAGTCGGGCCAATGCACGGTCGCGCCGATCGAGGCAAGGACATCTATCAGCAACTCGTCTCTCGCCCCGAACCCCCATACGAGCGTCTCGGGCGAAGCCACGGATATCGGCCCGTGACGATACTCCTTGGCGGGGTACGATTCTGCCCAGCAATGTGCCATTTCTCGTAGCTTCAGTGCCGCTTCGTTTGCGATCCCATAAGTCCAGCCGGCACCCAAGAACACGAAGTGTGATGTCTCGTCCGGATCTAACGGCGGTAGGCGGGCGGCGCCGCTCGACGCGTCATCCAAAGATCGGTCGATCGGGTAGTCGACGCTGGCCAAGAGCGCAACGAGAGCGGTCGTGGCAAAACGGGTCTGCACGACGGACTGCTCGTCTGCGAACGAGGCAACCAAGGTCAGGTCGGCGACAGACGAGATTGGGCTATGCGCCGACGCGGTAAGAGCGATCGTCTTACCGGCTTCGGACAAGCGAACGGCCTCAAGCACTTCGGTCGTGAAGCCGGACCGTGACAACGCAATCAGATAATCCCAATCGCGCGCCGGTACCAAGGACGCAGCGAACGCATCAGTCAGTCCATGACCGGACTTTTCTCGAAACGCCGCATACGACTGCGCCACAAACAACGATGTCCCGCACCCCAGGATACCTACCCGTGCTCCGCGACCAGGCAACTGGCCAGCGATTTGCAACACTTGGGGGTTCGCCCAAACTGACGGTTGAGATTCGATTTCTGCACGAGTCTTGTTCATTCATACGATTTATATAGATTTTTCTAGATAAAATCAAGTCATAACGCTCATATATGTACAATAATCTCTATCTAGCGGATCGAGATAGGTTCAGCGACATGCGATTGTTGTGCGTTTGCCCCAACCCGGCCCTGGACCACACCGTGGTCGTCGATCACATCGAAGACGGCGAGACAACCCGAGCGTCGAAGAGTGTCACCACTGCAGGTGGGAAGGGCCTCAACGTTGCCCGATTCGCCGTCGGCTTCGGTGTGGCAACGCAATCAGTTGCGTGCGCGGGCGAACTCGGCGCCGAACACCTCGATTTCTTGGCGAGGCGCGACCGCTTGAACCTGACCGCATCCCGGGTCCCCGGCGCGGCGCTGCGCATCTGCCCGATAGTCGTTTCGAGCAGCAACCGGTCGGTGCTTTCGACAAGCGACCCACCCTCGGTCGTCGATCCTGCGAGTTGGGCAGAGTTCGCGGACCTCGTCATGGTCCTCGCCGGAGACGCCGCCGTCGTCTGCGTCTCCGGGAGCCACCCGATTGTAGAAGGCATCAACCCGATAGAAACGCTGCTCAAGGCCCTGGCGTCGCATCCGCGCGTCTGGGTGGACACATCCGGCAAGGCCCTTCTCACGGTAGCCCAGAACTATCCAGACGTAGCGCTGAAGATCAACCTGGCCGAGGCACGGGAGCTAATAGCAGGGCTGGGACTCATGCTCGACCGAGACATCCCCGACCAAGCAGAGTCGGTACGGGACAGCGCGCTCGTCGCCTGTCAGGTACTAGGCCGCAAAATCAGAGACGTGATCGTGACCGCGGGCAAACACGGTGCGGCCGAGATGACAAACGGAGAGCTTCGCTGGCTATCTTCGCCCACTGTCGAAACCCAGAATCCTACAGCCAGCGGCGACGCGTTTCTGGCTGGATACGTTTCAGCTGGAACAGGACGCCTCGACAGACTCACGGATCCTCTTCTCGCAGGACTCTGCGCGGGCGCAGCCAACGCCCGTTCCTGGTATCCGAACGCCCCCGCCGACACCGTCATTGAACTTGCCCTCAAACAGCCTTCGACTGATCAACCCCTGACTGCCCAATAGTCCCGCAGAATCTGCCTAGACCAAGCGTTGCAGGGTGTCGCGGAAGCGGATGGCCAGATCTCTGATCTCAGCATCTGAGGAGTCCTCCGACTCGATCAAGCCAACCAACTGATCGGCAGCCTCACGCAAAGCACTCCAACTTGTTGCCGAGAACCCGAACGGAGTCGCCGTTGCGGCCAGACGTTGACCATGGGTAACCACACCGAGGACGCCTTTGGAATCATGCACATCACGGCGAAGCCGGTCGGTTGCCTCAAACATGGCACTCAACAGATTGTTGGCCTCAAGACCGTCAAGTTCCTCAAGCCCAGAATCTGCTTCGCGGGCGAGAATATCCTCAATGAGCAGTTCGACGTGTTCTTCGTCGTCCTCGTGACACACCAAGTCGCCATCGGAATCAAACTCGTGGGGCACACCCGCCGAACCGAGCCGTTCGGACAGCTGCGCTTGAAGTCCCCCGGACCACCCAGTCATCTCAAAAGCCAACTGGGGCCGATCAGGCTCCAGGTCACGGGCCTCAGCCTTCTCAACCTCCTCAACCAGCGCATCAACGGCCTCTTCAACCGACTCATGAGCGAGCAGCGTGGTCCCCTGCCACGAATGCACCACTCCATCTGCCAACAACAACTGCGCCAACATGGAACGAGTCTCTGCGGCCCATTCGTGAAGCTCAATCGCTAGCCACTCCCCGTCCTCATCGTCCTCCAACAATCCGTCATCGACCGGATCTTCTGGAGGTTCTTCTGGAGGTTCAGAAGGGTCGCCGTGCACGGCGTTGTCGTCTTGTCGGTCCTTTTGTTTGGAACGGAATCGGAAGGCCACGACCGTCATGTTGCCACGAGTTGCGCGATTGCGAGATGGCGGAGGCGAAACTGCTACCGTCGCGCCTATGAACACACAGGCAGCCCCCGACCGAAATCTCGCGCTGGAACTAGTCAGGGTCACCGAGGCTGCAGCTATGGCGGCGGCTCGCTGGATGGGCCGCGGAGACAAAGAGGGCGCCGACGGCGCCGCCGTGGACGCTATGCGGATCGTGCTCCAATCGGTGCGGATGGATGGCACGGTGGTCATAGGCGAAGGCGAAAAAGACGAAGCGCCGATGCTCTACAACGGCGAATCTATTGGCGACGGTTCACCACCCCAGACAGACATCGCAGTCGACCCGATCGACGGCACCACTCTCGCCTCACTCGGTAGACCCAACGCCATCGCTGTGATCGCCGCCGCGCCCCGAGGAACGATGTTCGATCCCGGCCCATGCGTCTACATGGAAAAGATCGCCGTCGGGCCCGAGGCCGCAGGATGCATAGACATGGGACAATCAATCGCCGAGAACTTGTCTGCAGTAGCTGAGGCCAAAGGCGAGTCGGTACGTGACCTGACCGTGGTGATCCTCGACAGAGACCGCCACGCCGAGACCATCAACGAAGTACGGGCTGCGGGCGCTCGGATCCGTCTGATTCCCGACGGCGATGTTGCCGGCGCGATCTCTACAGCTTGGCCCGGGGCCGGTGCCGACATTCTGCTTGGCATCGGCGGCACTCCAGAAGGCGTGATCGCCGCTGCTGCGCTCAAATGCATGGGAGGAGAACAACTCGGACGACTCTGGCCCCGTAACGAACGCGAACGAAAGATTGCCGATGAAACCGGCTATGACCTGACTCGGGTACTTACCGCCGACGACCTCGTCCAAACCGACAACTGCTACTTCGCAGCCACCGGAATCACAGATGGAGCATTGCTCAAGGGCGTGCGTTTCGACAGCTACGGATGCCACACCGAGTCGCTGGTGATGCGCTCACGTTCAGGCACCGTACGAAAGGTCGAAGCCCACCATCAACTCAGCAAACTCGCCGAGTTCTCCAGCGTCGACTACCAATAGCCCCGCGGCTCCGGCGACGCCTCGCGCTGATGGAGTCGTCCGCAACGTTCGGCGCCCACTGCGGGCGAGTCTGGAACTGAAATTCGAGGTGCTGTCTTGGTGGGCAGACGAGGGACCTCAGCCCACTAACGTGGGTTTAGAGGCCGCGCGGATAGGTGTTGACCTGGGGGGCTGGTGGTCGAGTGGCTGGGGGAGAGGCGGGTGGGGCCGTCCACCAGTTGCGGTTCTGTCTCGAGTTGAATTTCGAGTGGAATCATCGCCGACAACTGGTGGAGGTAGGCTTATTATGCGCGCGTTGGATCAGGAAGTGAAA
>JAKZTU010000021.1:0-4495 GCA_047516945.1 Acidimicrobiales bacterium | reverse complement strand
GGCAAGCTCGACGAAGCCCTGCCGATGCTCGATTGCATGATCGCGATTGACAACGCCTTGAACGAGACCACGCGGCACGCCGATGTGATCTTGCCGGGTTTGTCGCCTCTCGAACAGCCCCATTACGACGAGCTGTTGTGGTCGTGGGCGGTGCGTTCTGCCGGGAAATGGTCACCGACCCTGTTTGAGCCAGAAGATGGTCGCCCCGAAGAGTGGGAGGTGATGATCCGGGTAGGAGCGATGATGGCGGGCATTCCCCAAGAACACGTTGACATCAAGGCCATCGACGACGGTTTCTTCTCTGCGTTCGCGCAGATGGGAGGCGCTGACCCGGAGGTTGCCCTAGCGGCATGCGCCGATCCGGGACCGGAGCGTCTCAACGACAACGCCATCCGTACGGGTCCGTGGGGGGACCACTACGGGAAGAACCCGGACGGCCTGACTTTGCAACACCTCAAGGACGAACCCAACGGCATTGACATGGGGCCGATGGTTTCTCGCATCGACGAGATCATCTGTCATCCCGACGGCATGGTTGACCTGGCTCCTGAGTACGTGATCGCCGATTTGGGTCGCCTTGAGGAACGAATTGACCGCGAAAACGACGGGCTGTTGTTGATCAGCCGCCGTCATGTCCGCTCCAACAACTCTTGGATGCACAACGTAAGAGTTCTGGTCAAAGGAAAGGATCGCTGCACTTTGTTGATCCATCCAGACGACGCGGCCGCGAGTGGCGTGACAGATGGCTCCGTGGCTCGGGTTTCGTCGACTGCCGGTGAGATAGAAGTGCCGGTGGAAGTGAGCGATGAGATGATGCCCGGGGTGGTATCGCTGCCGCACGGCTGGGGGCATGACCAGCCTGGAACACGTATGTCGATTGCCCGTGAACATGCCGGCGTCAACAACAACCTGCTGGCGCCCGGCACTTTTGTTGACGTCCCCTCTGGCAACGCCGCGGTCAACGGCATCCCTGTTGAGGTCGTGCCTGCCTAGAGGCCTTTCAAACTCGCTGCCTGTGGTGCTAGGAGTCCGTAGACTCTGTGGTGCATGGAAGCGACTTCGACAACCGACGACGCGGCTGCTGCGCTCTCTGCGATCGTCATGGACACCGATGTTGCCGGTGCGCTTTGGGCGGCGGTCGACAGCGGGCGCATCGACGATCTGGTACCTGAACTCCCGCTGTTACGTATGGAACAAGACCCGATTCATCGCCATAAGGATGTGTTGGCCCACACGATTGCGGTTGTGGCCAAGACCCCTGACGATGAAATAGTGCGTCTAGCAGCGCTTTTTCACGATATAGCCAAGCCCAGGACTCGCAGCTTCGAACACGGTGGAGTGACTTTCAGGCATCACGAAGCCGTCGGTGCCCGCATGACCCGAAAACGCATGACTGAACTCGGCTACCCCGAACAGGTCGTGGTGGAAGTAAGCGAACTTGTCAGGTTGAGTGGTCGCTTCAAGGGCTATTCCGACGGCTGGTCTGATGCTGCTGTGCGCCGCTACGCCCGCGAGGCCGGCCCCCTGCTAGGGCGACTCAACGCCTTGATTCGGTCCGATTGCACTACCCGCAACCAGCACAAAGTCGAAGAATTGCAGCGGTCTATCGACGAACTCGAGTCTCGAATCGCGGATCTTGCCCATCAAGAACGCAAAGCCGCAGAAAGACCTCAGATCGACGGCACCGCAGTCATGGAATACCTCGGTGTGGGTCCAGGCCGACACGTTGGAGACATTCTTGGCTGGTTGCTTGAGTTGAAGCGTTCCGAGGGTGTTCTGGATGACGAAACGATTTTCTCCCGCCTCGACAAGTGGTGGGAGCAGAACCATTCGCGCTATTCCTAAGCGCGATATTTGGGGACTGTCGCAGAGACCGCCGGGTAGCCTGAACGGCATGGATATCGGAATCGTAGGGGCGACTGGTCAGGTCGGTGGGGTGGTCCTCACCGTGCTAGAAGAACGGGATTTTCCGGTCGACACGTTGAGGTTGTTCGCTTCGTATCGTTCCGCGGGAACGAGTATCGACTTCAAGGGCCGGCCGTTCGTTGTTGAAGAGGCGATGACCGCTGATTACTGCGGACTCGACATCGTCATCTTCTCTGCAGGGGCAACTGTGAGCCGCGAGCTAGCACCGAAGGTTGCAGCCCAGGGCGCGCTGGTGATCGACAACTCGTCGGCTTGGCGCATGGATCCTGACGTTCCGCTGGTGGTGCCGGAGGTCAATTCTGAGGCGCTGAACTCAATTCCGAAGGGGATTGTTGCCAACCCCAACTGCACCACCATGGCCGCGATGCCGGTGATGAAGCCCTTGGCAGACGAGGCCCGCCTGGAGGCAATGGTGATTTCGACTTACCAGGCTGTGTCTGGAGCGGGTCTGTCTGGCGTGCGTGAGCTCGATGACCAGGTCCAAAAGGTTGGAACCGCTGGGGTGGAACTCACCTACGACGGCGCTGCCGTGCCGCTTGAGGCGGGCGAGAACTTCAGCCAACCGATCGCTTTCAATGTCCTGCCCTTAGCGGGTTCGATCGTTGAAGACGGCGCTAACGAGACCAACGAGGAGCAGAAGCTCCGTGATGAGAGTCGCAAGATCCTCGATCTTCCTGAACTGGCGGTGTCGGGTACGTGTGTACGGGTTCCGGTGTTCACCGGGCACAGCCTTTCGATCAACGCCCGTTTCGCCTCGCCGATCAGCCCAGAGCGAGCATATGAGTTGCTTGGGTCGGCCCCAGGTGTTGTGCTCGAAGAAGTTCCGACACCACTGAAAGCCGCTGGTGTGGATCCGTCATATGTTGGCCGGATCCGTAACGACCCGACGGTCAGCAACGGTCTGGCTTTGTTTGTCTCGGGCGACAATCTGCGCAAGGGCGCGGCCCTCAACACCGTCCAGATCGCCGAATCACTCCTAGCCCAAGGTCTCATCCCCGCCTGAGCGGTGCACAGCCGGGAACGGTTTCAGATCCGCCCTGACCCATGGTGCTGGTACGCTGTGCTCCGAAAGGAAACGGGAGGAGCCAAGCGATGGCAGGTGTGAGCTTTGAACTCATCTCCGCTGAAGAACAGTGGGAGATCTTCGATGACGCAGCTCGTCGTCTTTTGGATATTGACGGGTTCGAGTTCGCGCGTCGCTGGGATGGCGGTGAGTTCTTGAACAGAGATGAACCAGGAGTGATGCAGGTAGCCATACTGAGACCACGTGGCTGGCCGCACGCCCTCTGAGGCCTTTCGAGAGTTCCGAGAGCTAATCCAAGAAGCAATCTCTTGTTTCGCGCACACTCGCGTCGCCGGAACTTCGCAGGAGCCGAACGAACCTGGCATTCTGACAGTCAACCGCGGCAAGCCACTATCACTGAAGGCAGCCCAACGGCAGGTCGACATTACCTGTTCGATCAGCTACAAGATTCACCAAGACGACGCTGAGCACAGGCAGTGGAAAGTATCGACGCTGGGCTACATCCATACCGTCACGCTGGATGAGGAGTTGTTTGTCGACTTCCATTGGCATCCAGACGACGGCTCAAATGTCTGGTACCCCCATATACATCCCAGGTTCGCGGGCTCGGGAAGGGATCGAGGGGGCATACACATCCCGTCGGGACGAATTCTGATCGAGGATGTTCTAATCTTTGCTCACGAGCGGGGTGCGATGCCTTTGAAAGACGACTGGGAAGCTGTCGTCTCTCGAATCAAACAGCGAGTAGCTGCCGAGTCGACTGGGGGAGCACGGTCGTCGCTGATCCACCGATCCCAGTCTGACGACTAGGTGTAGGTTCGCGTGAGGTTGTTGGCGCGTGATGCGGGTGGGCCGCCTACAGCGGTGTGGTGGTGGGAACAGAACCGCGTCCAAATCGCCGAATCACTCCTAGCCCAAAGTCTCATCAACGCCTAACTGGTGCAACGCTTAGGGTTGAGGGCTGAGAAAACGAGGAAACTGAGAGGCGAGACGCAATGGATGTTCGAGAGGCGCTCTACACGACCAGAGCAATGCGGCGGGTCAAACCCGACCCGGTCCCCGAAGAGATCCAACTACGCATACTCGATGCCGCGATCCGGGCACCGAGCGGAGGCAACAGTCAGGGATGGCGCTTTCTGATTGTGGACGACCCCGAGCAGATAGCGAAGATCGGTGCGCTCTACTCGGACTGCATCGACATGTTGTGGGAGACCATCTACAAGGACCAGGTTGCTGAGGCGGCTTCCGGGGAGACTCCTGAGTCCCGCCAGTTCTCGAAGATCATCAAGTCGGTGGCGTGGGCGCAGGAGAACTTTGCGACTTACCCGCTGCTGCTGTTTGCGTTCGACAAGTTCGACACCACCGGCGGATCAATCTTTCCGGCCGTATGGAGTGCGATGTTGGCTGCCCGAGCCGATGGTGTGGGCTCATCGCTGACCAGCGTGTTGTTGTTCAAGAACGACGAAACCCTTGATGTTCTCAACGTGCCCAAAGACCAGGGGTGGCGGATGGCCTGCTGTGTGCCCATGGGCTATCCGTTGGGCA
>JAKZTU010000020.1:0-2709 GCA_047516945.1 Acidimicrobiales bacterium | reverse complement strand
GATCGAACATCCTGGGGCGATGACCCATGCGTCAGCGGCGGGTTCGCCTCTGGAAGTGGCTGATGACCTGCTTCGGCTCAGCGTGGGTCTGGAAGCCCTTGATGACCTTCTTGGTGACCTTGAGCAGGCTTTCGACCGTCTCTAGCGCCACCCACAGGAGGATTCTGGGCGGCAAGGGTCGTTCAGGTCTGCAGTGGCAACGCGACTTGCGCCAAGGCGTCGAGTTCGCGGTGCCAGTCGGCTGGTTCGGTGAATGGGAACAGCACGAATTTTGAAGCGCCAACAGCCAGGTACTCGTTGAGCATCTCCACTATTCGTCTGTGGGACGTGGCTACGATTTCTCGGGGGTCGGTGTCCGGCAAGCGGCTGGCCACGACTTCACGCAAAGCACCGGGAATCTCGGATTCGCCATGATCCGAAGGGGCTGGCAGGTAGGGGATCAGAACGCCATAGTGTTCGGGGTCCATTGATCTGCCGACTCCTTGGGCTGCTTCTTCAATGACGACCATCGACTCGGCGACACGGCCCGGGGTGGTGAACGAGGCCAGCCAGCCATCGGCAAGTCGGCCTGTACGGCGAAGTTCTGAAGGCGCTCGGCCGCCAAGCCACACTTCGAACGGTTGCTGAAGCGGCTTAGGAAGAATCTGTGCACCCTGCAAAGAGAAGCGCTCACCATTGTGGTCGACTATGTCCTCTGTCCAGAGACGGCGCATCAACGGCAATGCCTCATTCAGCCAGGGAGCGCGCTGCATGCGCTCAACGCCGAACGCCTGCTGCTCGGCTGCGTTGGCGATGCCAAGCCCGAACGCAGGGAGACAGCGCCCACCCGATATCACATCAAGGCTGGCCAGCATCTTCGCCATCAGCACAGGGTTGCGCCCCGGAAGCACCGACACTGCTGGTCCGAACTTCAAGCTGGTGCTGCGCCCAGCTACGAACGCCATCGCCACGATCGGGTCAAGTTGCGGGCTGTTGACCCGCTCTGGAAACCACAGCGAGTCGAACCCGAGCCGGTCAAGGTCGTCAACCACCGCGCCGAGTCCATCGGGCCGGCTCAGCAGCTTAGGTACCGCTCCTATGCCGTAGCCGATTCGTATTTTCATGCCCAGAGGCTCCCACGCCACCCGACCGGTGACTAATCCACCGCCGATGCACGACCGTCGGTCACCTTCTCCTTATCAACCAATGCTTCCTTGGAAGATGCGTTCTCGATGCCAACTCAAATAAGAGTCGCTGGGAGCTTGGCCTTGTTCGGGAACGTACAGTGTGGGATTTAACGCTTGCCCAAAATACTGGCCAACACCAGGATCGGCTCGAACGCTGGTTTCCAACTCTGGCGCGCGATGTACCCTGAGTCCGCCGTTGACAGTGATCAATCCGGTGTCGAAAGCAGCGTCGTGCGTTGGGCAGGCGGCCACACCGTTCAGCGGGTCCAATCGTTCACGATCATCGCAGTCGGCCCACGGTTTGATATGTGACGCCACTAGCAACTTGTTGCGGGGAATAGATCGTGGTTCGAACCCGCAAAACCCACATGTGTGAGCGAAATTGTCTAGGACCGATTTGGCAAATCTGTGCTGGCCTATGCGGATTTCGTGTTCTACCAGACGGGAGGTCTCATCGTCACCGGCGAGAAGGCGGACCCGCTTCTTTGCTGCCCGCACCTCAAGCACGGTATCGAGAGTGCGTTGGGACAGTTCATCTTGGCCGAGAAGGTCGAAATTCTTGACACCGTCGAGTGAGAGGAAGTCTGGCAACCGGTTGACTCCAATGCCCATGTCCCGAGCCCCAAGCAACGTTCTGTTGTATAGCAGGAGAAACTGGCTGGGATCAGCGGCCATCTCCGTAAAGAACTTCCACTCGTGCGCTCCGGCATTGGCCCTAGATCCATCAAGGTTCATCATCTTGTTGTTGAGCGAACCTGGAGGTCTCACGAATAGCCGGGCTAGATCATGCAAGATCTCCGGAGCCCTGTGCATGGATCCGCCCCCATAGCGGTGCGGATCCATCACGAAGAACAGTCCATAACACAAGATCGCTTCTACTGGCGTGTAGGGCTCCTGACGGGGTTTCGGCTGTCGGCGCAGGATCTGTCCCCACTGCGATCTCGCTTGCTCGACGGTGAGGTCAAGGTAGTCAGTTAGCGATCGCACTCTGCAAACGTAGCCGGCCGCCGCACCTGCTCGCAGCAACCCCGGCGACTGGGCCGTCGGTCTCGTGGGAAACCTCTGGCGCGGACATGGTCACCTCCGTGGTTCGCGGGGCAGTCCGAGCACCCGTTCACCCAGGATGTTGCGCATTATGTTCGAGGTTCCGCCCATGATTGTGTACGCGGGCGAGTAGGCGAAGGCCTTGCTGTGGGGTGAATCGAGGGTGATCGCGGGGCCGAGGACACGAGCGGCGAATTCCGCCACACGCTGTTGATGCTCTGTGCAGTAGGCCTTGGTAGCAGCGCTGAAACCCCTCGGTGCTTGCTTCAAGGCTTCGCGGTAGACGAGGAGCCTACCGAGGCGATATCCAGTCTCGAGTCGAGCGATCTCTTGGCGAATCCGCTTATCGCCGACATCTGCGAGCGATAGAGCGTGGTCGTACAGCGGTTTGTTGGAAACGAGGCGGTCGATGCCGCCGCGTTCATGTTCGAGTTGGGTCATCGTTTGACGGAAGGCCTCCCCCTCAACACCAACCAGATTCTCGATGGGTACACGGACA
>JAKZTU010000019.1:0-4876 GCA_047516945.1 Acidimicrobiales bacterium | reverse complement strand
CGCCACCACCATCGGCACCGCCCCAGACACGCCGACAGCCCACTACGCGTTCAAGGGTTCGAGCATCGTGTTGGGCTGGGACCCGGTGGACGGCGCGAGCTACTACAACATCTACTACGACGACTTCCACGATTCGTCGTGCCGGGTCAGCTCAGGGGGCAATGCGTCGTTCTGTGAGGAGTTGGCGACCAACATCACAGGCACCTCCTACACCCACAACAACCCCGACGACGACAACAACTACTACTGGGTGGTGGCCTGCAACAGCTCAGGATGCTCGCCCGTGGACAGCAACAACCCCGCCACCACGGTGGGCACCGCCCCGGACACGCCGACAGCCCACTACGCGTTCAAGGGTTCGACGATCATGTTGGGCTGGGACGCGGTGGACGGCGCGAGCTACTACAACGTCTATTACGACGACTTCTTCTCGTCGGCATGCCGGGTCAGCTCAGGAGGCAACGCGTCGTTCTGTGACGAACTCGCCACCAACATCACAGACACCTCCTACACCCACAACAACCCCGACGACGACAACAACTACTACTGGGTGGTCGCCTGCAACAACTCAGGATGCTCGCCCGTAGACAGCAACAACCCCGCCACCACCGCATAACCTGCCGCGGAGTGGCCGACATCAACGTCGATGCGGTCGCACGCAACACCATCAATGGAGCGAAGCGCCGAGTCGGTGCCAGCGAGCACTGAGGGGCAGAACCAGGTGGATTGGGTGATCCCCGTCCGGCGGGTTGGATTCCCGTCCACCTCCGCCAACCTTGGCCAAAAAATTGCCTTTGAAGTGTCCGCTATGCGCTCGAATGCAACATTAGGCGACTTGCGCTATGCCAAAACCTAAAGCGCAAACAGTTTCGCGACCATCAAGCTGGAACTACATGTTAGCGCTAGCTGATGATGCACTGGTGCATATAGGAGTCCCGGGCCCGACCACCTGGACATCTTCTACAGAATATGCCGCCAGGCCGGGGCCACAGGGAAGCTGGTCGCCGATGCTCAGCATGCCGCCGTAGCGGTGGAGCACTGTTGCACATTTGTCCCTACCGACTCCGACTTCAGCCGATTCCCAGACCTTCGATGGCACCACCCGCTCGCTCGCGGAGAGTCGTAGCGCTTTATTCTCCGATACTCGTCAGCGTGATCACACCGCTCCACCCTTCGCCTTGAAAGGACTAGGCGCTGGTTGCGACGGCTTGGGCGATGAGGGTGTGGAACTGTTGGGCGGCTCGGTGCTGGCTGGAGAGCGTTTCGAGGATGCCTTCGTGTTCCATCTGCACGAACGCCGGGATCCCCGCGGCGATCTTGCGGACGACGCTGCGCCTGATGCAATGGCAAATGCTTGCCTAGTCGTAGCGCCTTCGGAATCTTGCTGGCAGGATGACTCGGGGTTTGCCTGCGCGTGAAGGAGAAAGACCCGATGGTTGAAGTTGCATCTCTCAACGAAGTTCCTTTGCGCGAAGTCTGGCCGGATGAAGCCCGCGACTTCACACCATGGTTGGCAGCACATCCAGAGCACCTTGGCGAGAAGCTACGAATGGATCTGGAACTCGAAGGCGAAGAGGTTGCGGTTGGGCCATTCTCAGCTGACTTGGTGCTGCGGGATTTGAACACCGATAATCTTGTCGTCGTCGAGAATCTCCTAGGAATGACCGACCATGACCACCTAGGGAAGCTGATGACATACGCAGCGGGGCTGGAAGCACACTGGGCCGTGCTGATAGCAAAGACGTTTCGCCCCGAACACCGAACTGCGTTGAACTGGCTCAACTCAATCTCAGACGAGAACAGCGGGTTCTTCGGGATCGAGGTCCACGCTGTCCGTATTGGTGAGTCACCCGCCGCGGTCCAACTGGACGTGGTAGTGGAGCCTGATGACTTCTCACGGAGGGTCCACGCCGAGAAAAAGCCCATGTCTGAGACAAGAACCATGAACGTCGCCTGGTGGGATGAGTTTCTGCCAGAGTTCCGCAAGGCGTACCCAGATTGGACTAAAGCTCGGAAGCCGTCGTCGGACCCCTGGATGCGCTTCCCTTATCGCGGTGACGCCTACGCACTCAGCTTCTCCCAGCGGAAACTCAATCTCTCGGCGCAGGTATGGCTCACTAAACGCGAATTCTTGGCACTGAAGGATCAACGCTCGGCAATCGAAGATACGTGTGATCTCGAACTGCAATGGGAACCCCGTGAGAACAACAGGAGCTCATGTGTCGCCGTCTATCTCGACCCATTTGACCCAGCAGATCGCGACAAGTGGCCGACCTGTCGAGAGTGGGCCATCAAGACACTCGGCGAGTTACGTCGGGTCTTCGATGAACCGACCAGAGCACTGTCTTAAAGATTGGCTTCAACGGTTGACCGTGGTGAGGTGTTTTGCCGGGACCTACGGCCCAGTCTCTGAAAAGGCCCGAGACTGGTGAAGAGCCACTTTTCACACTCATTGGGTGCCGTTGTGATGTCGCATCATGCGTACGCAGATCGATCTTGAGTCCGGACAGCATGCACTCGCCAAACGCAAAGCCGTCGATCTGGGCATCAGCATGGCCGAGTACATTCGACGGCTGATGCTCAAAAACTTCACCATTGTTGCTGCCGATACACCGCGCGAATCGTCAACCGGCGTGGTGCCGACACGTTGCCGGAGAGCTGTTGGCCGAGCCAGTATGGGATCACGAACGACTGTTCACGAGACCGTGCTAGGCACGGGTAACAGAGGCAGATTCGGCTAGGATAAGTGTCTTGCGAATCCGGCGGTTCTTGACATTCGCACTAGTGACTACGGTGTTGGTCCCGAGCATGGTCGCTGCTTGCGTTGGTGGCGACAACGACTCTTCTGGGCCTGACCGTTCCCAACGAGCGGATTTGGACACGACTACCCTCCCGCGCCTCACACTGGAGAGCACGACTACGACATCACAACGTGAAGGCGGAACAGACCCCGCATCCGAACCCCCGCAAACCACAGCGCCGCTGGCGCTTTCCGGTGCTTTGGCACCGCCAATCGTTGGCGACGACGAACTCGACCGAGCACGAGCGGAGTGTCCATCACGGGACGGATATACAGAACTGCTGCCTGCGGCCAACCTATACATCTGCTACGAGGTAACGGTGGAAGACGACGGATGGCGACTATGCAATGCAAGTGAGCCCTGGCTGAGCGTTCGGGTTGAAACGCCGCCTGAATCGGCCGAGTACCCCTGCGGCAACACCGGGCCGAGGTGGCCCGACTATGAATCACCAGTTTGGGAGCCGATGACCCCTGCGCCAACTGGTTGCGAGGCGGCCCAGAACTGGTATGCCTACTACCTTGAACTCGTCAGCGACGAACTCAGGAGCCTCATCGCTCGGGCGGAGTCGCATGACGCTGCGGCCATTCAGTCATCGCTTAGTGTCATAGGCCATCTCTTTGAACAGAACGGCGGGCGGGCCGAAGCCGCACAGGATTCTTGCCAATCTGACGAGACGCTAAGCATCGATCAGGTGCTGGACGTTCATAACGCTATCTCAGAAGTTCGTAGTGATTTCGATGAGGTTTACAAATCCATCGTCGTTGACTGCGTCACTGACGGCATCTACGACTGCACCGCCCTCGCCCCGACAGCCAAGGCGACATGTGAGGCAATGTCCCCCGAGTTTGTGTACTTGCTGGACGCCTTCGCGCTGGATGTCCTCACCTTCGAGGGTTGGCCTGGTAGCGCCCCGAGCTACTGCAGCCTCAGAGGGTAGATTCTACTCGGCACGATCGACGAAGAATCCAAACCCGGCTTCGCACCACCATGCTTCACCCCGCTGTGGCAATCCGTTCACGATCCCTCAGTTGCTTCCAGAAAATCCGCCAAGTTCCCCCATCCGTCTTCCGTGTCGAGCGGGGTCTCGTCGAAGACCCTGTAGGAAGGGTCAACCTCAGCAGCACGATGCTCGGCACACAAAGCCGAAAGAGCGCGGTCCAAAAGAGCGGCGTCGTTCAGATCGGGAAGGGTTGAGCGGGCCTGATCCAACAAGGTGTCGTTCACTGTCGTGCTGATCCTGACCCGTGGCATTGCAAAATTATAGGATGACGATGCCACACGGTGTATTGGCGGAGATCGACGACAATACGGCAAATATTGCAAAAAGCTATGCTGATTGCATGGCTCAGATCATTACGCGGGTGGATGACCAGTTGATGGCGCAACTCGATGCGATCGTGGCCAGCGGCGAAGCGGAATCGCGCTCCGACGCCGTGCGACGCGCGTTGGAGGCGATGATCGACGAACGTCGACGTCGGCTCGTCGGCGAGGCCATCGCAGAGGGCTACCGCCGAGTACCCGAGACCGACGAGGAGCTACGCAGGGCCGACGAGATCGCCCGCGCCCTGGTCGCTGAGGAGCCCTGGTAGACGCCGTCGGCGCGCCGGTCCTCGTCGCTGGCTGTAGACAAGTCGGGTCGGCCAGCCATTTCAGCTAATATTCACGTCCTCAAACGGAACCGAGCGAGTCGGCGGGACTGGGAATCGCTGCGTGGATATGATCCTCCGATGAGACCAAGCTCGCACTCAGTTGGTACCGGCGACGCCGACAACGCCGACAGCTACGACGCGGTCGTCATCGGCGCTGGCATCATCGGCGCAGCCACGACACTGGAGCTAGCACGGCGTGGGTGGCGGGTACTTTGCGTGGACAAGGCTGCAGCCGCCGGTGCGGGATCGACCCTGAACTCCTGTGCGATCGTGCGATTCAGCTACTCCACCAAGCCTGGGGTCATCCTGGCCTGGGAAGGCCTCCACTACTGGCTCAACTGGCGCGACTACATCCACATCGAAGATGAGTCGGGGCTGATCGAGTACCGCCAGTGCGGGCAGGTGTTGCTGCTCAGCGACGACACC
>JAKZTU010000018.1:0-4333 GCA_047516945.1 Acidimicrobiales bacterium | reverse complement strand
TTCGCGCTGCGACTTGTCGGCGATCTTCTGGTGAAAGAACCCCTCGCGATAAAACAATCCCACGCCGCACAGCGGGATGTCGATGTCGCTGGCCGCCTTGAGATGGTCACCAGCTAGAACGCCGAGGCCACCGGAATACTGAGGCAGGACGGCGGAGATACCGAACTCGGGAGAGAAATAGGCCACGTCAGGAGTCGATGTCGGATCAGCTTTGAGTGCGGCGATCTCTCTGCTCACCTGCGATACCGAGGCAACCGTTTCGGCCTCTCCGGCGAGTTCGGCCCAAACATCCGGCGTAATCCGCTCAACAACAGTCAGGGGATGGTCACCAGTCTGGGCCCTCGGAAGTCGGTCAAGCACCAGCGCCGCCTGATTAGACCAGGCCCAAGCGTAGTTCTTGGCGATAACCGAGTAGGCACCTTTAAGTTCTTCGGGCAACAACGGCGAATCCTCTTCGTATCTGTCTGTAGAGAAACATCGGAGCTTACTAGCGCCGGGTCACCTACAACGACCGTGAGGCGAGATGTGAGATCCTGTTGAGATTTGTAGCGGCCCGGGTGGGAGGCCAGCTAAAAAATCAAGCGAATCTCAGGTGAGAGGGCCAGCAACTGAGTTGACCGCGCTCACTAGGGCCTCATCAACAAGAAGCTGTTCGGCTGCATGAAGTTCGGGTGACAGCCAGCGATCAGCACCGGGGCCGTGAACTCGGGTCCGCAGTAGTTGCAAAGCCGCGGCCGTGGCATCGGCAGGCTGCAAAGGGGAGCGCAGTTCGGTTGCCCTGGCGGCGGCAACCCATTCGACTGCGAGGATACGACGGAGGTTTTCGACAACGCGGCGCAGTTTGCGTGCAGCCCCCCAACCCATCGATACATGGTCCTCTTGCATTGCTGAGGTCGGTAGAGAGTCGACCGAGGCGGGGGAGGCCAGACGACGGTTCTCGGCGCACATAGCGGCAGCAGTGTATTGGCCGATCATGAGACCGCTGTCGACACCAGGATCGTCAGCCAAAAATGGTGGGAGTCCGTGGGAACGCGCCGGGTCGAGTAGCCGGTCGAGCCGGCGTTCGGCTATGGCGCCTGTTTCGGCCAACGCGATCGCCAGAAAATCGGCCGCCATAGCGACCGGAGCCCCGTGGAAATTGCCGCAGGACTCGACCCGTCCGTCGGGCAGCACCATCGGATTGTCGATAGCTGAAGCGAGTTCTGACTCAGTGACTTCGTTGACGAATCCGAGCGTGTCACGCGCCGCTCCGTGCACCTGCGGAGTGCAACGCACGGAATAGGCGTCCTGAACCCGATCATCGTCGCTGCGGTGGCTGGCGACGATCGGTGACTCCGACAGCATGGCTCGGAGGTTGGAACCACTCGCTTGCTGACCCCGCTGGGGTCGGAGCGCCAAGATGTCGGCGGCGAAGGCTCTATCGGTAGCCAGGAGGGCTTCGACGCTGCAGGCTGCGACGATGTCAGCCACGGTGAGTAGGTGCGAAGCGTCATGGACCGCAAGACACAGCATCGCCAGAATGCCGTCGGTGCCGTTGGTGAGCGCTAGGCCCTCCTTCTCTGCTAACTCCAAGGGTTCAATCCCGGCGTGGCTTAATGCCGTTGCGCCGCTGATTGTGCCATCGTCGGTGAGTACGGTGCCTTCACCCATGAGTACCAGCGCGGCGTGGGCCAATGGGGCGAGATCGCCGCTGGCGCCGAGCGAGCCGTGTTCGGGAACGAGCGGAACGATCCCAGCGTTGATTAGTTCTACCAGTGTCTGGGCGACCAAAGGCCGAGTACCTGAAACTCCGAGCGCTAAGGTCCGAGTCCGCAGAAACATCATTGCCCGAACGACCTCGGCTTCGACTCCGGGACCCATGCCGGCCGCGTGGGAGCGAATCAGCGCGCGTTGCAGATCCGCGCGTCGATGGGGTGGGATCGCGGTGTTGGCCAGGGCGCCGAAACCCGTAGATACCCCGTATGCGGGGTGCCCCTCGGCGAGACGTTCAACGATGCCACGCGACACCGTCATCCGCTGGACCGCCGTTTCGCTCAGTTGGACTCTTTCGCCGCGGCGGGCGACGGCCACGACTTGATTGATCGTGACTCCAGCCCCGTCGAGTTCCACGGTCATCGTGAAGGTCTCTCGGGTGCAAAGAGAGCGAGTGATATATCTACCGCGACATCCGCAATTGCCTCAGCTGCGACATGCAATCGTTCGGAAGCAAGGCGATCAGCGGGGCCCAGCAACGACAGGGCACCCACAACCTGCGATGAGCCGTGGATAGGTGCCACTACGGCTGTTACGTCGGGTTCGATGGCTCCGGTATTGAAATGCAAATCAGGCCGTGATCCAGGTGTCTGGGGGGACGCGAGGAGTGCTTCTCCAACCGCGGTTCCGTCTAGTGGAACCGATCTGCCGACCCAGCCGACGTGGCGAATAGCTCGTCGACTCTCGGCGGTGGCTATGTAGACCGCCTCGTCACCGTCTCGTACAGCCAGATATGCAGATTCTTCGGTGTCCTCAACGAGTCTCTCAAGCCCCGGCTGCGCTGCTGTAGTCAGTCGGGCGTAGGGGCCCCGCTGATGCGAGGCCAGCGCCATGCGCACAAAGGCTGGTCCTACTGAGTACAAACCCCGTTCGTCTTTGATCAGGTAGCCCCGATTTGTCAACAGGCGTAAGTGGCGTAACGCCGTGCTTGTGGGCAGGTCGGTTTGGGCGGCAGCGGCCGTGAGGCTGACCGAACCGCTGCTCGCCACAGTATCGAGGAGGTTCAGCACCCGTTCAGCAGAGCGCGAGCTATGCAGTGTTGAAGAAGAGCTTTGGTCAGATGGGACAGAAGTTGAGATCATAAGTATTTCATTACCTGAAACTAGATGTTAATTGTTGGCAGCATAAGCAAATTGTCGCTACGATGCAAACGTCTCCGCTGCAGGCCGATGACACAGGGAGCCGCTATCGCATGAGCACCACCCCGAGACAGAGTTCAAGAGCACCGCAAGGAGGTGTGGCGGCCCCGACAGGTTCTGCGTTGACTTGCCGCAACTGGCCCCAAGAAGCTGCCTTCCGGATGCTTCAAAACAATCTCGACCCCGACGTAGCCGAACGCCCGGACGACCTTGTCGTGTATGGGGGCACGGGCCGGGCCGCACGCTCATGGGACGCCTACCACGCCATGATCGAGTCGCTCACCACGCTTGGGGACGACGAGACGATGTTGGTGCAATCTGGCAAGCCTGTGGGAATCCTCCGTACCCACGAGTGGGCGCCCAGAGTGTTGATTGCCAACTCCAACCTCGTCCCTGAATGGGGCACATGGGACGAGTTTCGGCGCCTTGAACACCTCGGCTTGACGATGTACGGGCAGATGACCGCCGGTTCTTGGATCTACATCGGAACACAGGGGATCCTGCAAGGTACATATGAGTGCTTCGCCGCCATCGCCCGCAAGCGCTTCGGCGGTTCGTTGGCAGGCACTCTCACCGTAACGGCAGGTCTGGGCGGCATGGGCGGCGCTCAACCACTGGCAATCACCATGAACGACGGCGTGGCACTATGCATCGAAGTTGATCCCGAGCGTGCGGCACGCCGCGTACAGACCCGCTATCTCGACATCGTCACCGACGACTACGCCAAAGCCATCCGAATTTGCGAGCAAGCGGTAGCGGACCGGCTTGCGCTGTCGGTTGGGCTGGTCGGGAACGCCGCCGACTTGTTGCCGAGACTCTTGGCCGACGGGGTGGCCGCCGACATCGTTACCGACCAGACCTCTGCGCACGACCCGTTGTCATATATCCCCAACGATCTAGCCCCCGAAGCAGTCGAGGAAATGCGCAACAATCAACCCACCGAGTTCATCCGCCGCTCCCGAAACGCCATGGCTACCCATGTCGAGGCCATGGTCGGCTTTCTCGACGCCGGTGCAGAAGTATTCGACTACGGCAACAGCCTTCGTGCCGAAGCCGCGCTTGCAGGCTACGACCGTGCCTTCGACTACCCGGGATTCATCCCCGCATATATCCGCCCGCTCTTCTGCGAGGGCAAAGGCCCTTTCCGCTGGGTGGCACTGTCGGGCGATCCAGCAGACATCGCAGCCACCGACCACGCCGTGCTTGCTGAATTCCCCGAAGATGAAGGCTTGGCTCGATGGATCAAGCTGGCCGGGGAACGGGTTGCCTTCGAAGGTCTGCCCGCCCGAATCTGCTGGCTGGGCTATGGAGAGCGTCACCGCTTGGGGTTGCGTTTCAACGAGATGGTCCGCTCCGGCGAACTCTCAGCGCCGATTGTGATCGGTCGAGACCACCTCGACTCAGGTTCGGTCGCCTCGCCCTACCGTGAGACCGAGGACATG
>JAKZTU010000017.1:0-2616 GCA_047516945.1 Acidimicrobiales bacterium | reverse complement strand
GGTCAAATCAGGGCTACCAATGTTGAGGATCTGGGTGACTTTGCCCCGTCCGAACCGGAAGTCCATCAATGAAAACCCGAGATACCGCGGTGTGTCCATGCGCCCGGTGAGTCGGTAGCTGCGGTGCAGGTCCATCGGTGCAGACATATAGAAGGCGTCGGGGTTGTCCTGACCCATCTTGGCTGGATATGTCCAGCCCAGCTCGGGGTGGTCCGGGTCGGAGTTTTCCAACAAGCGGTCGGTCGCCCCGTAAAGCAGCTGCAGATGATGGCGCAGCCCTTCAGCTTGTTCGGAGGCATCAACGCCCAGCGATGGATCAAATATGTAGTCCGCCGATTCTTTGAGTGTGTCGCAGAGCCGCTCCCATGCGGCTTTCAGGTCGTTTTCCATCCCGCCACGTCTAGCGCGCTGCCAATAACGAGATGTCATCGATCGCAGCATTGTTCATTGGCCTGCCGCGTGCGCGACACTGACGGGATGCAGGGACTGATTCTTGAAGGAACCACCGAAGACTCCGTGCGCCTGTCGGCTGATCTGGAACTCGCCCACACCGATCTGGCACCCCGCCAGGTGCGTGTAGAAATCAAAGCCGCTGGCGTGTGCGGATCCGATCTGAGTTGCGTGCACGGCAAGTACTACATGCCCACACCGCTCGTGCCCGGGCACGAAGCCGCTGGTGTGGTTGTGGAGACGGGAGCCGCGGTCACCTACTGCGCGGTTGGCGACCATGTCATCTTGTCGACCTTCAGCAATTGCGGACACTGCGGTGATTGTGAGGGAGGCAACCCGGGTAACTGCAGCGTGTCTATGGGCAACCTCACCCAGCCCTACCGTGAAGGCGACCAGCCGCTCTACAACTTCGCGGGGATCGGCGCCTTTGTCCAGGAAACAATCGTCGGCGAGAACCAGTGCATCCCGATCCCCAAGGAGATGCCTCTCACCGCCGCGGCGTTGATCGGCTGTGGTGTCATCACCGGCACCGGCGCGGTTTTCAACCGGGCCCGGCTACAACTCGGCGATACCTGTGTGGTTATCGGTGCTGGCGGTGTCGGTCTCAACGTCATCCAGGCCGCCAAACTTTGTGGGGCCAGCCAGATCATTGCCGTCGACCGAGTGCCGGAGAAGGAAGCCTTCGCCATCGACTTCGGTGCGACCGACTTCATTTTGGCCGACGAGGGCGTTGACGTGATCAACGAGGTCAAGAAGATGACAGGCGGAGGCGTTGACCACACATTCGAAGTGGTCGGCTCCACCAAACTCCTCACCGACTGTCTGCAGATGACCCGCCCCGGCGGCAACATCTGCGCCGTGGGAGTGCCCGATCTCACTGCCGAAGTCACCTACCCGTTCCAGGCTCTACACCAGAACAAGAACCTGCTCGGTATCAGGGCTGGCGGTGCTCGGCCCCGCAAGGACTTCCCGATGCTGGCCAACCTTTACCTGAAAGGGCAGCTCAAACTCGATCAACTGATCAGCAACACCGCTGGCCTCGACGGACTACAAGGCGCTTTCGACGCCATCAAGACCGGTACCGAGGCCCGCACGGTCCTGCTCCCCAACGGCTGAGAATCGCAATTCTAGTCGTCGGTGTCTTCGCTGCGGACGGGAGTAAATGCCGGCGCTTGATTATCAACCGTATTGAAAGTCGCTGGTTCGGTTTGCCCAGCTATCGGGATTCGTGGCTACACCATGAATGAACACTGCCGCAGTCGCCCGGTCAGCGTCGTCGTCCGGACAGAAGCTGGTGCTGCTGCATCCATCGACGAACATGTGCTCAGCGGTCCAGGCGACGGGTCCACTGAAATAGCGTCCCTGGTCGATATCGGTGAATCCGTGGTCAAGAGTGGATTCGGGTTCTTCCACGAAACGGTGCAGGAACGTGGCTATCTGTCCGCGTTTGACCGGCGAGTCTATACAAAACCTGGCTTCGGTCGTTTCTGTAGCTTGCGCGCAACCGGTGGTGACATCTGCTTCTTTGGCCCAACCAATGGCTTGATCTGCAAAATGGCCAGCAGCGACGTCGCCGAAAACCTCCGACCCTGCTATGGATGGTTCGGGTTTGCCCGAGGCCCTCCACAAGAACGTCACGAACTGGGCTCGCGTCAGATCAGAATCGGGGCAGAACAAAGCCGGCTCCCGGTTGCAACCCGTTGTGATCCCGTGGCGGATCATCCAGGCAACCGCCTGCTCATGATGCGCGCCGTCAGCTATGTCTTCGAACGTGTCAGACGCATCGTCTTGGTGTTCAGTGATCTCAGAGTTGTCTCCGTCCAGAACCGCTACGAAGTAACGCTCAGTTCCCTCAGACAACTCAACTGTGGTTTCCGCCTCCGACCTCCAGATAGAAACGCGCAGGGAATATGTCGCTGGGCTGAGTCCGCTGAGCTTGAAGAAACCCGCAGAATTCGACCGGGTACGTTGACAGTGATCGTTACTGCACAGATAGACCGCGGCCGACCATCTCGGGGCACCAGTGGGGTCTTCCTCCGTGATTTCTATGACGGAACCCGAGACAGTGCTACCAGGTCCGAGTTGCGCGTCAATGTTCGGCACGTCACCCCGTCTCGGAATCTCCACAGCATCGGCCTCGTCAAGACTCGTCTTGTCGTCGTAGTA
>JAKZTU010000016.1:0-24231 GCA_047516945.1 Acidimicrobiales bacterium | reverse complement strand
GACGGCCCAACCCATAACCCCAGCCTGCGTTCTACGCCACTGGCTATCGACAAGATTCTGGCTGAGAACCTCTGGTCGCAACGTGGCGCTGTTCTCACTTCTGCGACGATGCCATCAAATGCCACTTCTCAGTTCGGACTTCCTCAGAGCACCATCGAAGTAGATGTTGGCAGTCCCTTCGACTACGAAGCTAACGCCCTGCTGTATTGCGCGGCGGATCTTCCCGACCCGCGAAATCAAGGGCACCGAGAAGCACAACTTCAAGAGATCGAGTCTTTGGTCTCAGCGGCCGGGGGAAGGACCTTGGCATTGTTCACCAGTTGGGGGGCAATGCACCAAGCAGCCGCGCGCATCGCATCGCGGGTCCCCTGGACTGTGTTGCAACAAGGAGAGGGCTCAAAAGCGCAACTTCTGAAGCGGTTCATCGAGAACGAAGAAACCTGCCTTTTCGCCACGATGTCTTTTTGGCAGGGCATCGACGCTGTCGGTTCTACCTGCAACCTGGTGATAATCGATCGGCTTCCCTTTCCTCGGCCCGACGATCCACTGCTGCAGGCTCGCCGCGAGCGAGCTGGCACCGACGCCTTCCGAGTTGTTGATTTGCCAAGGGCAGCGATCATGCTGGCCCAGGGAGCGGGTCGGCTCATCCGCTCAGCTACCGATTGCGGTGTGGTGGCCGTGTTGGATCCTCGCTTGGCCACCTCGCGTAGCTACCGCTGGGCGCTACTAGGAGCTCTTCCCCCGATGCGCAGAACCAAGGATCGCGACGAGGCCGAACGCCTGCTAAGAGAGTTGCGAAGGGATTAGTAGCCGAGGCGTTCGACGAGGTCGGGGCGGCGCTGCCAGTTTTTTTCTACCTTCACGAAGAGTTCGATAAACACCTCTTCGCCGATTTCGGAGCGTACCGCGGTGCCGACTTTCTTGAGCACCTCTCCGCCTTTTCCGATCACCATCGGTTTCTGGGATTCTCGTTCAACAAGGATCTCGCAACGGATCCGCGGCCATTCCCATTCGGTAACCCTGGTAGCGAGACTGTGAGGCAGTTCGTCGCGGGTCAAGGCCAGTAATTTTTCACGAACTAGCTCGGCTACCCAAAACTCATCACCGACATCGGTGAGCATCTCAGCGGGATACAAACGAGGACCCAAAGGCATCCTTTCGGTCAGATAGTCAACCAAGTCGTCTATGCCTTCTCCTGTTCGTCCGCTCACCGGGAACCACTGCGCAGCGTCGAGGTGAGACGTCGCCGCTAGTTGTTGGGCGATTTGTTGGCGTGAGGCAATGTCAGCTTTTGTTACGACAATCACGGAGTCTCTGGGCAAACGATCAGCTATGGAGGCGTCGCCACGGCCATACCGAGCAGTCCCGTCAAGCACGAAGCACACAACATCAACCTGTGAGCTTGCTTGGTTGGCGGTGGCGTTGAGGCTGGTACCGAGTGCGGTTCGGGGCTTGTGGATGCCAGGAGTGTCAACAAACACAAGTTGGGCTCCAGGGCGGTTCAAAACCCCTCGTATCTGGGTACGGGTCGTTTGGGGCTTGTCGGAGACGATCGACACCTTGAAGCCGAGAATCTTGTTGAGCAAGGTCGACTTTCCGGCGTTGGGTCGACCGATGAGGGTCACGAATCCCGAGCGCCCATCAGTGCCCGGTTCCGACCCACCGACCGAGCGCTCATCGCCCATCGGCCGCGCGCCTATCTCCAAGCAGATCGACCGGAGTAAGACGCACCTTGGTGATTCGGCGACCCTCCATACGCTCGACCTTGAGAAGCACACCGCCTTCTTCGATGGACTCGCCCACAGTCGGGACATGGCCCAAAGTGCTGAATATCAAGCCTCCGACGGTGTCCCAGTCCCCTTCTCCGAGTTCGGATCGCACCAAAGTGTTGAGTTGATCAACCGGCATGCGTCCGTGTACCAGCGCTTCTCCCCCGGCGAGAGGCTCGACGAGAGGCTCTTCAACATCGAACTCGTCGACGATCTCGCCAACCAACTCCTCCACAACATCCTCAAGGGTGACCACACCAGCGGTTCCGCCGTACTCATCAACAGCAACAGCAAGGTGATAGTGGCCCGCCTGCATCTCTCGCAAGAGATCCCCTGCGTGCTTCGTTTCTGGGACGAACCGGGCGCGCCGCATCACTGTTCGCACCTCCTGATCACCGCGTCCGGCACGTTCGGCGCGAGTCAGGTCTTTCATCAGGCATACACCTACGATGTCGTCGATGTCCTCGGCGAAAACGGGGAGGCGACTCAGCCCCTTGTCGATGGCGAGATCGACAACCGCGGTGATGCTGATGTCGGATGCGACTGCGACCATGTCAGTACGAGGCACCATCACTTCTCGCACGATCGTGTCGCCCAGAGCGAACACCGACTCAATCAGTTCTCGCTCCTCATCATCGATCACATCGTCAGCAGCCGCTGCTTCGGTGAGCGCGATCAACTCGTCTTCGGAAGCAACAGGTGCTTCAGAGCGCCTCATGGAAAGGCGCTTGGGGATCCGGTCGGCCAAGGTGAGAGCAACGCCGGCGACAAGCCCGGCAATCAACGCTACGGCAACGGTTAGCAGAATCCAGATCATGCGCGGTGGTGTTGGCGGAGAAGAGCCTGCTCGCAGGACTGCATGCGGTTTGTCGTGGCGGTGTCGTAATGGTCGTGTCCAAGCACATGCAATACCCCGTGAACGATTAGCAGCGCCAATTCGTCCTCCAAAGAACCGTCGTGGTCGCCTTGGCCCTCGTGGTCGCTTGCTTGCGCGAAAGCCCGGGCGGGACAAACGACCACATCACCGATCAGAGACTCCCCAATCTCGACATCGTCTGATCCGTCAAGGGGAAACGACAGTACATCGGTCGCATAGCCATTCCCCATGTACTGGTGGTTCAGTCGGGTCATCGCTGATTCGGTTACGAAGATCAGATTGAGTTCGCCGTTCACGACACCCGAAGAGGCGAGCGCTCCAGAAGCGAGACGCTGCCAGCGACCAGTGTCGATTTCGACGCCACTCTGCTCGTCGAGTACTACCACCACTGGGCTGGCCGTGTCGTTCACGTAGATCCGCCGGGGGGTTGACTACTATCAGTCGCTTTTTCGTAAGCATCGACGATATCTTGCACGATGCGGTGACGGACGATGTCGCGCTTGGAGAGCCACACAAAACCAACACCGTCGATACCGCCCAGAATTGGCTCCAAACCCGAGAGTCCGCTGCGTCCGGTAGCCACGTCGACTTGGGTGATGTCGCCGGTCACAACTGCTTTGGAGCCATGACCAATCCTAGTCAAGAACATCTTCATTTGTTCCGCCGTGGTGTTCTGGGCTTCGTCGAGGATTATGAACGAGGAATTGAGCGTGCGTCCTCGCATGAAAGCAAGCGGCGCCACCTCAATCACGCCCCTTTCCATCAACCGTTCAACACCGTCAGCACCCGCCATGTCGTGTAGCGCGTCGTACAGCGGGCGAAGATAAGGATCCACTTTGGCCATCAGGTCACCCGGCAGGAAACCGAGCCGTTCTCCTGCCTCAACCGCCGGTCGGGTGAGAATAATGCGTTCAACCGAGTTGGACTGAAGCGCCGCAACCGCGGTGGCAACCGCCAACCAAGACTTGCCGGTGCCCGCTGGACCGATCCCGAAGGTGACGACGTTATTTTCTATCGCTTCTACGTATTGTTTTTGTCCGCTCGACTTGGGGCGGATCACTCTGCCTCGGTCGGCCCGGAGAATCTCGTGCGTCAAGACGCTTGAAGGTCGTTCGTCAGCTCGCACCATGTCGATGGTGGATTCGAGGGTGGTGAGATCGAGGCGTTGGCCGTTCTCAGCCAGCAACACGAGCTCTTCGAAGGTGGTTCTGGCGGCCCCGGCACCCGGACCCGACAGATGCACCTCGTTGCCTCGCACAGTCACAGTGGTATCGGGGAATGCGTCTTCTATATGGCGCAGATGCTGATCGTGCTCACCGAGCAGCGCCCCCATCAGATGATTGCCGGGAATGTGGAGGGTGATGGTGTGTTCAGTCATCGGTCACCTTGATATTAGCGCTACCCTCAGGATTTCATGAACAGAAAGCTCTACAGGCAGCCGATCGACACCGACCGTGACGATCCTCTGGCCGGCTTGTCCAGCTGGCTTGCTGATCACCGAGTCGACGAAGCTGCCGCTGCTCGAGCCCGCCAAAGATCACTTGAACAGCAAGCCGCGCAAGAGTCTTCTATCGCTGGAGTCCTCCTCGATTTAGCGGAGCGAGGTAGGCCGGTCACAATCAAAACGGCTGGTGGACAAGTCTGTTACGGTCAGATCGTTGCGGTAGGTGCTGACTTTGTGTTCGTGCGCGACGAGAACAAAGGCGAACTGCTCATCCCGACTATGGCGATCGCCACAATAGGAACCGCTGCAAGGGACCGTCCCGTGACAGGTGCCCGCCCACTGTCATCGGTGGTTCTGGCCGACACACTCGACGAACTGGTCGCTGATCAAGCTCATGTGGCGGTATCAGTTGGTGATGAATGTGTTAGCGGACTGCTGCAAACGGCTGGATCTGATGTGATCGCGGTTGCTGTCGACGAGGCACGCAGAGATCGAATCCACATTGCGACCGCCGCGATCGACCATCTGGCGGTGCTGGCGCGCTAAGGTCGCCGGCTCCGCCGTTGGCGCTCCAGAAATCTATACACGTCGAGCAGATCGATTCCCGGAAACGGACTGAACTCGCGATCTGAGGGTGGTAGGGCGGAAAGCACATGGCTGCGTTCCGCGGCCGATGGCCAAGTTACGTCCTTCCATTCGTTCACCAGCGTTGGATCCGGTTCGATCTCACGGTCTCGGGCATATTCCTTGCGAAGCGTGTCTGATCCGCGGAAATAGTGCGCGTACTTGGACGGTGTGCCCAGAGTGATGGCGTGGGGCCAGCGGTCTGTTTCTGTCTCGATGTAGGTAGTGCAGAAGTACTCTCCGCCATTGGTGACGGTGAATTGGCTGTGCAACAAGAAACTCCCGGAAGCATTCCAAGCCTGGCGACTGCCCCATTGACGCGGTACCCGCTGTCCTTCGAGACCCCCATCGGGTGCCGCCGGGAAACGGATCCCATCGTTCTCGTATGCCTTGTTGATCACGCCTTCCCTGTCGGTGCGCAGGAAGTGACAGGGGATACTCAAGTGATGGGTGGCGAGGTTGGTGAAACGGTGGGCCGCCATCTCATATGAGATGTAGAAGATCTCCTTGAGGTCTTCCACGGAGATATCGTCGTCGGCCTGAGCTTCACGTAAGAAGTCGACCGCTGGTCCTTCTGGAGCGAGAATCGCCGCCGCGAAATAGTTGGACTCAATGCGTTGACGAAGGTACTCAGCGAAGTCTCGAGTGTCGTTGTGCTCAAGCGCGAAATGTCCAAGCGTCTGCAACACCACGGATCGAGCCTCACGGATCTTGAGGCCTCCTCGGTCGGGTATGAAGATGATCTTGTCGCGGGTATCGGTGATGCTGCGGGCGGTTGGAGGCATCGCCCGAACCCGTTCAATCGTGAATCCCTGACCAGCGACAAGTTCGGTAAGGACTCTTTCGCTGATCGGTCCGGTTCCTGGGTAGTTGGCGTCAGATAGTGCTTGCGCGGCGATTGCTTCGATTTCAGGATAGTGATTGGCTCGTTCCCGCATTTCGGCTCGCAACGCGATGTTGGCCGATCGGGCGATGTCTGCAAAGCGCACCTCAGTCACGGGGTCTTGCCGTATCTGTTGGTTCTTGCAAACCAACTCATTGGCGAGCGCAACTAGATGTTCCAGAACATCGTTTCCCACTTTGGCTGACGGCTTCAGGTGTGGCAACCCGAGGGCTTGATAGGCAGAATCCGTTTGGGCGCGTGCCAAAGAGATCTCCAGGTAGGCACGACGGTCCGGAGGTTGGGACGACAGAAAATCGGCCGTGGTCGTCTCGAACATGTCGGCGAGTTCGTTAAGGAGCCTGAGCTTTGGTTCGACCTTGCCGGTTTCGAGTTGTGACAGATACGGTGCCGGACGTTTCACAACGTCACTGACTTCGGCGAGCGTCATCTGAGCGCGTCGGCGGGCATGGCGCACTCTGCTGCCCAGTACAAGGAGGTCAATGTCATCTGCCATTGCATAAGAATGGCAGATATTTTGATTAATCCAAACTCATACATGAATATTGGACGAATACATCTGGCAATATTTAGGTTTATCCGGCTCATACTAAATTGTGGTCAAGACGTTGACTCGCTGCGCTGTAACACCTCACCCGTTGGCCGACGCGATCGTGACCGCGCAAGCAACCGACTTCCTCTCAGACCTGCACCACAATTTCGAGTCCGAGCGGCAAAGACTGCTCGCAGAGCGAGTCATCCATCAAAACCGCATCGACGCTGGCGAACTCCCCTCGTTCAGACCTGAAACAGCGCACATCCGCTCAGGCGAATGGGGCGTCGCTCCTCCCCCGCCAGATCTGCGAGATCGCCGCACCGAGGTCACCGGGCCAGTAACCGCCGAGTTCATGATCGAAGCCCTCAATTCGGGTGCCAAAGTCTTCATGGCTGATTTCGAAGATGCGACATCGCCGACCTGGCACAACATTTTGACCGGCCAAGCCAACGTCAAAGCAGCGTACGCAGGCGAGTTGACATCCCTTGATGATGAGTCAGCCACACTGATGGTTCGTACCCGAGCATGGCATCTCGAAGAGTCGCATATCACTGTTGACGGCAAACCGATCTCGGCAGCGCTGACCGACTTCGGGCTTTGCTTCATCCATAACTTCGACACCGCTATCGAACGCGGCAGCGGGCCTTACTTCTACCTCCCGAAACTGGAAGGCCAAGCGGACGCCCGCCTCTGGAACCAAGTGTTCGACTACACCGAAGATCGTTTTGGCCTGCAAAGAGGCACGATCCGGGTGACAGTACTAGTGGAAACGATCTTGGCGGCCTTCGATATGGACGAAATCCTCTTCGAGTTGAGGGACCACATCACCGGCCTCCACACCGGCAACTGGGACTATCTCTTCAGCGTGGCCAAGACTTTCCGAAAAAACCCTGATTTTTTGCTTCCCGACCGCGACCAGATCACGGTCAAGACCCCATTCATGCGAGCCTTCACCGAATTGTTGGTATCGACTTGTCATCGTCGCCGCGCTCACGCCATAGGTGGCATGTCCGGGGTCATTCCCGACGTCGACAATCCGGCACGCACAGCGGGAGCCTTGCGCAAAGTTGCTGCCGATAAACGCCGCGAAGCCGGAGACGGTTTCGACGGAACCCGCATCGCGGTGCCCCAGATCGTTCCCACCGCTGCCGTCGAGTTCGACAAGGTGCTGGGCAACAGATCAAACCAGGTAGAACGCCAACGAGACGACGTCTATGTCACGGCCGGAGATCTGCTCGCCGTGTCTTCTACCCGCGGCACGGTTTCGGAGGGGGGCGTCCGCACCAACATTCGCATCGTGATTCGCTATCTCGGCGAGTGGCTGGTTGGCAACGCTGCGGTGCCGATCGACGATCACCTGGAGGACACTGCCACCGCAGAGGTTTGCCGAGCACAACTGTGGCAGTGGTGCCATCACCAAGTGCAACTTTCAAACGGACTAGTCCTCGACCATGGGCTGTTAGAGCGCCTCATAGCCGAAGAGACCGAGATGCTGTGCACAGAACTCGGTGCGCAGGCGTGGTCCGCTGGACGCTTCGTCGAGGCTCGCGAACTACTGAGGTCGCTGGCCACAACCGACGACTACCACGAATTCCTCACCACCGAGGCCTACCGACTGTTGTGAAATACCAAATCCCCGCCCAAATCGACAACGATCAGGAGAGATCAGATGGCTGACAACCCGACAAAGGCCCAGAACCCTAGCTTCGATGAGCAGGTGAAAGCCCTTGCTACGGACTGGGCCGACAACGACCGTTGGACCGGACTCACCCGCGACTACACAGCCGCTGACGTCGTGCGCCTACGCGGATCAGTAACCCCCGAACTGACACTGGCGCGACAAGGATCAGCAAAGCTCTGGCAGCAACTCAAGACGATGGACTATGTCCACGCCCTAGGCGCCATGACCGGTGGCCAGGCGATTCAGTACGCCAAAGCTGGTCTCCCCGCCATCTACTTGTCGGGCTGGCAGGTCGCAGGCGACGCCAACCTCTCCGGCCATGTCTATCCCGACCAATCGCTGTATCCGTCGAATTCGGTGCCTTCGGTCGTGGCACGGATCAACAACGCTCTGCGACGCGCGGATCAGATCGAATGGTCGGAGACATCTGGCTCTCCCAAGGTGGACTACCTGCTGCCGATCCTCGCCGACGCAGAGGCGGGCTTCGGCGGCCCGCTCAACGCTTTTGAACTGATGAAGTCGATGATTGAAGCAGGTGCCGCTGGGGTTCATTGGGAAGACCAATTGAGTTCAGCTAAAAAGTGCGGGCACATGGGTGGCAAAGTGCTGATTCCGACCCAACAGCACATCTCAACTTTGAGTGCGGCTCGCCTAGCTGCCGATGTGGTCGGTGTTGACACGATCATCGTTGCCCGTACCGACGCACTCGGCGCCAACCTCATCACCAGCGATGTGGATGAGCGGGACCGCGAGTTCCTTTCCGGTGGGCGCTCGTCGGAAGGTTTCTTCTACACCGAACCGGGTCTGGCAACGCCCATCAAACGCAGCCTCGCGTACGCCCCTTACTGTGACCTGATCTGGTGCGAGACAAGCACGCCCGACCTGGATGAAGCGCGCCAGTTCGCCGAAGCAATCCACGCCGAGTTCCCCGACAAGCTGTTGGCCTACAACTGCTCTCCGTCGTTCAACTGGTCCGCAACTCTAGATGACTCGACCATCGCCAAGTTCCAAAAAGAGTTGGGCTCAATGGGCTATGCATTCCAGTTCATCACCCTCGCCGGGTGGCATGCCCTCAACGCCTCCGCCTTCGAGTTGGCACACGGCTACAACTCTTCAGACATGTCGGCCTACGTCGAATTGCAGCAACGTGAATTCAGTATGGAAGGCGAGGGCTATACCGCCACGCGCCACCAACGCGAGGTTGGGGCGGGTTACTTCGACGATGTGGCAACGGTGATCTCCGGTGGCAAAGCATCAACTCTGGCGCTCAAGGGCAGTACCGAAGAACAACAGTTCTAAGAGTGCTCGGGTTTTTGAACTTCCTGCGATCCAAGGGCTCAGCAACTCAGCGAACCGGCGTCCATATAGGTAGCCCACGTTTTGCCCGAGTGAACACAACCTGCCAAAGCTGAATGGTGCGCGCTCGAAAGCCCGCGGCTGAACTCATCAAGTAGTAGTGCCACATCCGTCGAAAACGCTCGTCGTAGTGCGGGATCTCGTGCCAGCGAGCCGAAATGTTGGCGTGCCAGGCCAACAACGTTCGGGTGTAGTACGGACCGAAGTTGTGGACATCTTCGATCGTCCAGTGGGATTGCGCAGCTTTGCCGATCTGGCCGAGCGAGGGCAGCACACCCCCTGGAAAGATGTACCGCTCAAACCAGGGATCACCAGCTGTTTGCCAGTCGTTTGAACCGATGGTGTGGTGCAGCATCATCCCATCGGGATCAAGGAGTTCACGGCACTTGTCAAAAAATATCGGCAAGTTCTTCGGACCCACATGTTCCATCATTCCAATCGAGGTGATGCGGTCATAGGTGCCGTCGAGATCGCGATAATCGCCCTGCACAATTTCTATCGGCAGACCACGACAGCGTTGTCTCGCTACCGCGACCTGCTCTTCCGCCGGAGAGACTCCCGTCACCTCAACCTGATAGCGCTCCGTCGCAAACTGCGCGAAACCACCCCAACCACAGCCGATATCAAGCAGTGTCATGCCTGCTTGGAGCCCCAGCTTGCGACAAATGAGCTCCAGCTTGGCTTCCTGAGCCCGATCCAGGGCAGTGACGTCTGAGTCAGCCCGGTTATCTGAGCTGAGACCGTCGTGTTCGGCTATGTCGAGCCAGTAGGCACACGAGTAGATCATTCGCTTGTCGAGCATTCGCTCGTACAAATCGTTGCCGATGTTGTAGTGAGCCTGTGCATTGCGGCGGGCCCTTGCCTTCGATTGCCGGTTCATGATCGAGGCCTGGACCCCCAGCACCAGTAATTGAGGGCTCGGTGTCACCATTGATCGAAGATCGGCTGTCTGAACCACCGTCAGGAACTCGTCGAGTTGGTTGGCGTCCCACCAACCATCCATGTACGACTCGCCCAAGCCCAGTTCCCGATCTCTGAGAATGCGCGACCAAAGACGATCATCGTGAATATGAATGTCGCGCGGCGCGTCGCCACCGACAGTTATACCCGCGGCGTCAAGAAGTTTGAGTCCCGTACTCTTCGCGTCTGGCACTGATCCCCCGTATCGCTATCCATCGACGAATAGCCGCGGATACTATCGGCGTTCGCTTGCCTACTCAAAAGGAAAATAGCCCATGGCCAACCCAATTCCAGACAACTACCCGAAACTCACTCCAGCGCTCTGCGTTGACGGAGCGAGTGATGCCATTGAGTTCTATACGAATGTGCTCGACGCCACCGAACGGATGCGCTTGGAGGACGGAGGCAAGGTCGGTCATGCCGAGTTGGAGTTTGGCGACTCGCTAGTGATGATCTCCGACGAGTACGTCGAAATAGGAGTGGTCGGCCCCAAGACCTTGGGCGGCACCGCCGTGTCACTGAACGTCTACGTCGAGGATGTGGACGCCACTTTCGCGGCAGCGCTAAAGGCGGGGGCGACCGAGTTGCGCCCGGTTTCAGAGCAGTTCTACGGCGACCGGGCCGGGCAGTTTCTCGACCCTTGGGGACACCGCTGGGGTGTGGCCACTCGTGTGGAAGATGTGGACCACGACGAGATGGCCCGCCGGGCCACCGAAGCAATGAGTGGCGAATGAGCCACTGCGACCAGCAACACGGCGGAAGCTAAGGATCGGTGGCAAAACTTGAACTACAGTTACGTCTGCAAATCCGTCAAGGAGACTAGGTCGACTGTCCCGCCATCATTCAGAAAAGCGGGAGAAGGGAGAAAACAATGGCAGACAAGGTGAATGCAGCGATCGTCCAAGTGGCTTGGACAGGCGACAAAGAGTCGATGATCGAGGTCCACGAGAAGTACGTGGCGGAAGCCGCCGCCGCCGGCGTACAGGTCATGTGCTTTCAAGAGTTGTTTTATGGACCCTACTTTTGTCAGGTTCAAGACACTGAGTTCTACTCATACGCCGAGGCCATCCCCGAGGGCTCCACTACGAAGCGTTTTCAAGAGCTGGCCGCGCGTCATGAAATGGTGCTCGTGCTCCCGATGTACGAAGAAGAACAGCCCGGATTCTTGTACAACACAGCAGCGGTTATCGACGCTGACGGTTCTTACCTCGGTAAGTACCGCAAGACTCATATCCCTCAGGTTCAGGGATTCTGGGAGAAGTTTTATTTCCGCCCCGGAAATCTGGGTTACCCGGTTTTTGACACAGCGGTCGGCAAGGTCGGCGTCTACATCTGCTATGACCGGCACTTCCCTGAGGGCTGGCGAGCTCTGGGATTGGGAGGAGCGCAGATCGTCTTCAACCCCTCGGCTACCAGCCGCGGGCTTTCGGCTTATCTCTGGCAACTTGAACAGAGCGCCGCAGCGGTCGCCAACATGTATTTCGTGGGTGCCATAAATCGGGTCGGGGTCGAACCCCTAGGTGACAACGACTTCTACGGGACATCCTACTTTGCGACTCCAAGGGGCCAAATCTTGGACGGAGCCGCTTCGGATCAAACCGAAGAGTTGGTGCTGCGAGAGTTGGATCTTTCACAAATTGCCGAGGTCCGCAACCAGTGGGCGTTCTACCGGGACCGGCGCCCCGACCAGTACGGAGGGCTGACCGCACCCTGAGCTACTGACCAAAGAAGAATATTGGAGGAGACCGACATGACGACACTGATCAAGGGAGGCACCGTGGTCGCCTCCACAGGCGCTGCTCCCGCCGAAGTGCTGATCGACGGGGAACAGGTGGCTGCTCTGCTACAGCCTGGCAGCGACATCGCCACAGCAGCCGCAACAGGCGCTCACGTCATCGACGCCACCGGCAAACTAGTGGTGCCCGGTGGCGTGGACGTTCATACCCACATGGAGTTGCCTTTCGGAGGTACCGAAGCCTCCGACGACTTCGAATCGGGCACTCGGGCCGCTGCCTGGGGCGGCACCACCACCATCGTTGACTTCGCGGTCCAGCGTTACGGCGAGGCCATCCGCGACAGCCTTGATGTGTGGATGGCCAAGGCCGAGGGTAACTGTGCGGTGGACTATGGCTTTCACATGATTGTCGGCGATGTCACCAACGACTCGCTCAAGGAGATGGACCTACTCGTTGACGAGGGCATCACCAGCTTCAAGTTGTTCATGGCTTATCCCGGCGTGTTCTTCTCTGACGACGGCCAAATCCTGCGAGCCATGCAACAAGCCGCGGGCAACGGCGGACTCATCATGATGCATGCCGAAAACGGACTGGCCATCGACGTGTTGGCCGAGCAGGCTTTCGAGCGCGGCGACACCAGCCCGGTGAACCACGGCTACGTGCGTCGCAAGGAACTGGAGTCTGAAGCCACCCATCGGGCCATTCAACTAGCGAAGGTGGGTGCTGCACCGCTCTACATTGTGCATCTGTCAGCGCGTGAGGCCCTTGAGCAGGTGGCCATCGCCCGCGACCGCGACATGAACGTGTTTGCCGAAACTTGCCCCCAATACCTGTACTTCAGCGTGGAGGAGCACCTCGACCGTCCCGGGTTCGAGGGTGCCGCCTACGTCTGCTCCACTCCACTGCGGTCACACCACGAGCACCATCAACAAGAGTTGTGGAGGGGGCTGCGCAGCAATGACCTCGCCGTGGTGTCAACCGACCACTGCCCGTTCTGCATGAAGGAGCAGAAAGAACTGGGACTGAATGACTTTCGTGCCATCCCCAATGGCATCGGTGGAGTCGAGCACCGCATGGACATGATCTACCAGGGAGTGGTCACCGGCGAGATCGGTCTGGCCCGCTGGGTGGAACTGTGCGCCACCACACCGGCCCGCATGATGGGCCTGTATCCCCGTAAAGGCATCATCGCTGCTGGTTCTGACGCCGACATAGTGATCTATGACCCCAATAAGCAGTGGACGATCAGTGTTGACAACCACCACATGAACATGGATCACTCCGCCTATGAGGGAGTCGAGGTAACCGGCCATGTCGACACAGTGCTGGCGCGGGGCAAGGTGATCGTTGACCACGGGCAGTATCTGGGGCGGGCCGGCGATGGTCGCTACCTTCCTCGCAGCCTCTGCCAGTACCTCCAGTAATCGTTCAAATCTGGGAGCATTTATGGACTTCGGTGTTGTTCTTCAAACGGATCCCCCCGCTTGGCGGGTTGTTGATCTAGCGCAGCGGGCTGAAACCTTGGGTTTCAACCACGGTTGGACGTTCGACAGCCATGTATTGTGGCAGGAGCCTTTCGTCATATACAGCCAGATGTTGTCGGCAACCAACAAGATGATGGTGGGGCCAATGGTGACCAACCCCGGTACTCGCGACTGGACCGTCACCGCTTCGCTGTTTGCCACACTCAACGACATGTTCGGGAACCGCACGGTTTGCGGCATCGGCCGAGGCGATTCGGCTCTACGGGTAATCGGCAACAAACCCATCAATCTTGCGACTCTGGGAGAGTCGATGGGAGTGATCAAAGGTCTAGCCGAAGGACGAGAAGTCGAATACAACGGCACCATGGCGCACTTTCCTTGGTGCCGCGACAGCAGACTCGATGTCTTGATGGCGGCCTATGGACCCAAGGCGCTTCATCTCTGCGGCACTGTGGCCGACGGTTACATCCTGCAGTTGGCCGATCCGCAGATCGCGGCTTGGACTATCGGGGCGGTCCGCAGAGCCGCTGCGGAGGCCGGTCGAGATCCCGACGATCTCTATATTTGCGTGGCTGCACCCGCCTACGTTGGCTCGGATCTGGACCATCAACGAAACCAGTGCCGCTGGTTTGGAGGGATGGTCGGCAACCATGTCGCCGATCTTGTTGGGCGCTATGGCGATATCAGCGACGCGGTTCCCTCGGCTTTGACCGACTACATCAAAGGCCGAGAGGGCTACGACTACGCAGAGCACGGCCGGTCCGGGGCAGTTCACACAGAATTTGTTCCCGACGCGGTGATCGACCGATTCTGCATCCTCGGAGATGAGGAGAACCACATCAACCGCTTGCGTGAGTTGCGCGACCTCGGCGTTGATCAATTCGCCATCTATCTGATGCATGATCAACGCGATGAGACGTTGAACGCTTACGGCCAGCGGATCATCCCTGCTGTGAATGGCTGAACGGCGACATGGGCTTGAAGCGGCTGCGGGGATCTCTCCGTCAGGTGATCGTGTTCAGCCTCTTTGTCACTCTGCTGATGGCGGGACACTCCGCATATAAAGGGTTCGGGCAGTCGATCGATGATGCCCAAACCGACTGGCCTGTTATCGGTTCGATCCTGCCTCGCACAGATGACCTGACGATGCCCTCGGTATTCGAGATAATTTCAGGTGTCTTCGCTGAGCCGCGAGGACTCGACGAAACCTTCGGCTCGATCGTGCTGCGTGAGGCGGCCTTCACGCTGCGTGAGGCGGCTGTTGGGTTTTCTGTCGGCGTGATCGTCGGCTTGTCCATCGCCATCGTCTTGTCATCGTCGCAGTTGCTGGAGCGGGCGCTTGTGCCCCATGTGATCGCCAGTCAAACCATCCCCTTGATCGCCATCGCCCCGATTGTGGTGATCTGGGGACGCAAGAACCTGGATTTCTTGCCCTGGGAATGGCACGACTGGATGTCCGTTTCGCTCATCGCCACGTATCTCACCTTTTTTCCGGTGGCAATCAATGGTCTTCGAGGGCTGCATTCTCCGTCATCTGAGGCTCTTGAACTCATGGATTCCTACGCGGCTCGAAGAGGGCAGACGCTCTGGCGCCTGCGGCTTCCGGCGTCGTTGCCTTATCTGTTCTCGGCGTTCAAGATCGCCGCGACAACCAGCGTCGTGGGTGCGATCGTCGGGGAAATATCGGCTGGGGTACCCGGCGGTCTGGGCCGCCGGATCCTGCTGGAAGCTCAGCGCTACACGACCGGCCCGGAGCGTCTGTATGTAGCGGTGCTGGGTGCGGCAGCTCTGGGGATATTCGTCTTCCTGAGCATCTCACTGCTCGAATATTCGCTGGTGCGCCGAAAAGGAACGGAGGCAATTCTGTGACCGCTGAGGTGACACCCGCAGTTGAGATCCGCGGCGCGACCAAGGTTTTCAATCCCGGGGGAACCAACGAAGTGCTGGCCTTGGACAACATCGACCTGAGCGTTGACGCCGGTGATTTCGTCACTCTCATCGGCCCGTCGGGATGCGGCAAAAGCACTCTCCTGCGCCTTGTCGCCGCTCTTGTCGACAGCACTGCGGGAACCGTGCTCGTCAATGGCAAAACTGCGGATCAAGCGCGGCTTGACCGGGACTATTCGATGGTTTTTCAAAACGCGGGCTTGTTCGACTGGCGTGATGTCTCACGCAATATTGAACTTCCTCTGGAGTTGATGGGGTGGAAGGCGGCGGACCGACATCGCCGCTCTAAAGAGATGCTGGATTTGGTGAAGCTCGTCGACTTCGCCCATCACCACCCTTTAGAGCTTTCAGGAGGAATGGCGCAGCGAGTGGCCATCGCCCGGGCCATGTCGTTCAAGCCCGCGCTGTTGCTGATGGACGAGCCGTTCGGCGCTCTTGACGAAATGACTCGCGAGCACATGCAAAATGAGTTGTTGCGAATCTGGTCGGAGACCGAAACCACGGTGATCTTCGTGACTCATTCCATTTCTGAAGCTGTTTTTTTGTCAACCAAAGTAGTGGTGATGTCGCCGAGGCCCGGACGCATCGCCGCAGTGATCGACAACGATCTCGGTGTGCGAGACGATTCGGCGCGCGACACAGCGGCGTTCTTCGCCAACGTCAGCGCGGTGCGCAAAGTTCTTCGAGCGGGGGAGTAGCAATGAAGCGGTTGCATCAGCTGTTGCCGCCCATTGTGGCCGCGGTCATCGGATTCGGCGGCTGGGAGTTGCTCTTGAGGCTGACCCAACCCGACGGCTTTGTTCTTCCTGCACCTTCCAAGATCGCAGAAGCCATTATCGAGAATTCTGCGGCGATTCAGACGGGAACCAGAGTCACCGGGTTCATTGTCGTCAGCGGTTTGCTAGCTGGTGTGTTTTTCGGCGTCGCCGCGGCTTTGTTGGTAACAGCATTTCGGACCGCCAACGAGACTCTCACTCCCTTGGCCGTCGCTGTCAACGCCGTGCCGATCGTCGCGCTGGCACCGATATTCAATGCTTGGTTCGGGCTGTTGTCTCCTCGTTCAAACCAAGCCGTTGTCGTCGCCCTAGTTTTCTTTCCGATCTTCATCAATACATCGCGCGGACTCGTCGAGGTTGAGTCCAGCCAGATCGAGTTGATGGAATCCTACGGTGCTCCCAAATGGCGGATCATCCGAGAGGTGCGTGTCCCCAACGCCATGCCGTACTTTTTCACGGCGCTGAAGTTGGCCACTTCTTTGGCTGTCATCGCGGCGATCGTTGCCGAGTACTTCGGTGGGCGTCAGGACGCTCTCGGCAACATCATCACCAATTCCGCGGGGTTGACCCGCTACGCGGATGCTTGGGCTGCGGTTCTGGCCGGTTCTCTGTTGGGCATCGCACTCTACGGTTTGGCTGTTCTGCTGGAGAGAATTGCTATGCCGTGGTATTTTCTTGGCAGAAGAACCTGAAGATCTTGGTCACGGTGGTCGCGTCAGTCGCGTCTGTCCGATCTGAGTCTTCAACTAGTACCAAACCTTGGAGGGAATCATGAAAGTACATCACCTATTAACGCGGGTCTTGGTGCCGCTACTGGCACTGAGCCTGCTGGCGGCAGCTTGCGGCGACGACGACGAAGCTGAACCAGATCCAGAACCAGCCGAACTGACAGAGGTCACGTTGCAGTTGCAGTGGTTCACTCAGGCTCAGTTCGCGGGTTATTACGCTGCCCGTGATCTCGGTTTCTACAACGACGTCGGGCTTGATGTCACGATTCTTGAAGGAGGAGTCGACATCGTTCCCGCCTCAGTGCTGGATTCTGGTGCTGCTGACTTTGCCGTCTCCTGGGTGCCACGAGGTTTGGTGCCACGCGAAGAAGGCGCCAACATCACCAACATTGCCCAGGTATTCCAGCGAAGTGCCACGTTGCAAGTATCTTTCGCTGGTTCGGGGATCAACTCGGTGAGCGACCTGGCAGGAAGGACGGTAGGCAACTGGGGATTCGGCAATGAGTTTGAGTTGCTGGCCGGGCTTCGCACGAACGGTCTCGATCCACAATCTGATGTGACACTCGTTCAACAGAACTTCGACATGCTGGCGCTTATCAGCGGCGACATCGATGCTGCACAAGCCATGATCTACAACGAATACGCCCAGGTGTTGGAGACGATCAACCCCGACACGGGCGAGCTTTATCAGCCCGAGGATCTGAACATCATCAACTGGAACGATGAAGGTACGGCCATGCTCCAAGACGCCTTGTGGGCCGACGCCGATCGATTGGAGAGCGATGCCGACTACCGCGACGTGGCGGTGCGGTTCGTGGAGGCTTCAATTCGCGGCTGGGCACATTGCCGAGACAACTCCGACGCTTGCGTCGATGTCGTACTCAACAACGTGCCCACTTTGGGCGAATCGCATCAGGCGTGGCAGCTCAATGAGATCAGCTCTTTGATCTGGCCTTCTCCGCTCGGTGCGGGCGTGATGGACCCGGACTTGTGGACCCAAACAGTTGACGTTGCTACCGGCGAGAGCATTCTCTCTGCGGCTCCCGATGCTGGTGCATATCGCACCGACATCGCCGAAGAGGCGCTAGCGAACCTACGCGATCAAGGCATCGATGTGATCGGCTCCGGCTTCGAACGCGTCGTAGTCGAACTTCGAGAAGGCGGCGAGTAGCGCAGCCTCGAAACTCTCGGATCTGCTACTGAGGATCGGACTGGTAGAGGCCCAATATGTTGCCGCTCGGGTCCATGAAGTGGAACCGCCGTCCGCCGGGGTAGGGGTAGATGGGCGAGATGATCTCCCCTCCCTCGGCAACAACTTCAGCTTGTTTGGCTTCGACATCTTCGCAACTGAGCAGCACAAACGGACCGATCGGGTCTTCTGCTCCCGGCGCATGCGCCGGGGCCGGAGTCCCCTCGCCATTGAGCCCGACCTCCACTGAGCCGCCTTCGTAGGCCGCGTAAGTGGGACCGTACTCTGTCCAGTCCCAACCAAACACACGGCTGAAAAACCGCTTGCTGTTCTCAAACTCCGGTGCCGGAAGTTCAACGTAGTCGATCTGCAATTTGTGATTCGTCATCCGCCGACCCTACCGAGGAGCGCTCCCGAACAAAGTCAGAGCGCGGCTCCGGCCATGTGCAAAAGCGTCTTAGCAACACAAATGCTCGGCACTATTCAACGTAGTTTGGATCGCATCGTCACAGCGGCAACTCAATGTTGTCGGGAGAGACAGAGTTGGTTTCGTCTGCCCAGTTCGTTGCAGATAGGGTTCGGTGAATGTCTGAACAGATTCTGATTTCGCTGAGTCACCAGGGCCGCAGCCAGGACCTGGACGTCCGGTTCGAGGGTCCGGCACTAGTAGGGGACTTCGTTGATGCGTTGGTAGAGCAGGCCTCGCTGGTCAATGTGCCGCGTAACCCATCGCTCGGAGTGCAACGAACGAGTGAGACCTTGGCCCGCGAGTCCCGTCTGGCTGATGCCGACCTTCGCTCAGGCGACCGGTGTTGGTTGAATGACGCCACAGGGGTGGAAGAACGACGGCAGTTGAGAACGGTTGCCGTGGCGGAAGTTGTTGAGGGGCCTGATGCCGGCCGGTCTTTCGATTTGAGGCCCGGACCCAGCGATATCGGGCGCGCAGAGGTGTGCGAAGTAAGGATTGACGATCAATTGGCATCTCGCCGCCATGCTCGTATCGACGTTAGCGACGACATTCGCATCCATGACTTGGGTTCGACGAATGGCGTTCTGGTGAACGGTGAGGAGACCGCCGGGGTGGAGAAGGTCACTCCCGACGATCTTGTGATGATCGGTGACACGGTCCTGCGCTTCCGTGTGGTAGAGGGGGTTGGAGACGAGCCGACAGGCCCGGCGGTGAGGTTCAACCGACCACCGCATGTGTTCCGACCCTTTGAGGGCCGGGAGGTCAAGCTCCCGGCACCACCCGGAGATCCGCCTAAGAACCGTTTTTCGATCACGCCTGCTTTGGTGCCGTTGATGATGGTGCTGGGGATGTATATGGGTTACGAGCTAAGCGGAAATAAGTTTCCGCTTATCTTCCTCGCGTTCATGTTGATGTCGCCCGTGATGGTGATCGGTAGCTACTTTGAGAACAAGAAGTGGAATCGAAAGGACTACGAAGGTCAGCTTGTCGAGCATTCTGAGATGCTCGAACGCGTCACTATCACGCTCGATGCTGAACGAGACGAGGAGATTGCGAGCAGGCTCCATGAAAACCCGTCCGTTGCCGAAACGATGGGGTTTGCCGACGAACTGTCGCCCCGCTTGTGGGAGAGGCATTCCGACGAAGAAGAGTTCTTGACGCTGCGGGTTGGCTGTGCAGAGCAGGATTCACGAACAAGTGTGGAACTCGAGAGCGGCGGCAGCCGCAAGTTGCGCGATGAGTTGGAGGAGATACCGCCCCGTTACGCCCGGATTCCCGACCTTCCTGCCGTAGCTGGCCTCCCAGACGTGGGAGGGATCGGAGTAGCTGGCCCCATCGAACAAGCGAATGCCCTGGCCAGAGCCTTGGCAGTTCAGCTAGCAGGTCTTCATGCCCCTAGTGACGTGGTCATTGCTGCTTTATTTGGCGAGGCAGAGGCTTCCGCATGGGAATGGCTTGGATGGCTCCCCCACATCAGGTCTTCGATTTCACCAATCTCGGGAAGCCATGTCGGCATTGATGCTCATTCATGCACCACCTTGCTCGGCGAGTTGCTAGCTGAACTAAATCGTCGCTTCGCGGAGGCTGAAGATCAACCCGGCGGTTACACAACCTCTCCGGCAGTGGTCGTCTTTATCGACGAGGGCGTCCCTCTCGACCGAACTCGTATGCTGCCGCTCCTGGAGGCGGGGCCGACGCTGGGCCTCCACTTCATTTGGATCGGATCATCGAGAGCTCGACTGCCGCGGGCGTGCGGTGCTGTGGTTGACCTCCAGAGTCGCAGTGGCGACGTGACGTTGGGATTCCGCGTGAGCGGGGACGAGATCGAGAATGTCGAGGTAGAGCCGATCTCTGAGGAAGAAGCAGAGCAGTTCGCCCGGTCCCTCTCACCGGTCGTCGAGATCGGAGGCCGGGTTGGATCGGCTGCGTCGGTGCCCTCGAAGGTCAACCTCGTCGAGTTGTTGGGCGGAGTGCAGATCATGGAAGACCCCGATGCAGTGATCGACCGCTGGCGCCAAGGAGACGATCTACTTCATCAGGGCAAGAGGCTGCGCCTTAGAGCCCCTATAGGCCGACAGGCGGACGCTCCGCTTTCGTTGGATATTCGTACTGACGGCCCGCACGCGCTGGTTGCCGGAACAACGGGTGCGGGCAAGTCGGAGCTGCTTCAGAGCTACGTGGCCTCGCTCGCAGCCACTCATAGTGCCCGCCATGTGACTTTCTTGCTGGTTGATTACAAGGGCGGGGCGGCCTTCAAAGACTGTGTGCAATTCCCGCACACCGTGGGGCTGGTCACCGACCTCAATACCAGCGAGGTGCGTCGAGCGTTGGTCTCTCTTGAGGCGGAGTTGCGGTATAGAGAGGTAATTCTCAATGAGGCGGGAGCGAAAGACCTCACCGAACTTGAGAGCATGGAGCATCCGAAGACTCCGCCGACGCTGTTGGTCATAGTCGATGAGTTCGCGGCCCTGGCCAAGGAGGTCCCTGAGTTCATCGAGGGAGTAGTCGACGTGGCGCTGCGGGGACGTTCACTGGGCATCCACCTGCTGCTTGCCACCCAGCGGCCGGCAGGTGTGGTCACTCCTCAGATTCGGGCCAATACAAGCCTGAGGATCGCGCTCAGGGTGGCTGACGATGATGACAGCGTAGACGTGATCGGCAGCAAGGAAGCAGCGAGGCTGCCTACGGAGATTCCAGGACGGGCCATCGCCAAGATCGGACCGCGGGAATCAGCCCTGTTCCAGAGCGCCTATGTGGGCGGATTCACAAGTGCAGCATTCTCGGGCCCGACCATCATGGTGATGCAATTCGTGTTTGACCGCTCCACGCCATTGGAGCTGGAGGCTGTGGCCGAGCAAAGTTCTCCGAGATCCTCAGCAGACGACACAGACCTACAGCGCATGGTGGACAACGTACAGGTTGCCCACGAGAAGGCAGGGATTGACGCACCCCGGCGACCCTGGCAGGCGCCTCTGGCGCCGGTGTACGACCTGGCACGCCTGCCTCGTTCCGACACGGATGAAAAGATCGTTATCGGCGTTATTGACATGCCGCGCCAACAGCGACAGTCGATCGCCCACTTCACTCCCGATCACGACGGAAACATCCTTGTCTTGGGGGCTAGTGGTTCAGGCAAGACGGTGCTGTTGCGAACTCTGGCAGCTTCGACAGGAATGTCAAAGTCAGGTGCCACCACTCATGTATACGGCCTTGACTTTGCCGGACGAGGTCTTGAGATGCTGGGCGACTTACCCCACGTTGGCACGATTGTGCAGGGCCACGACAACCAGCGTGTTGTCAGGTTGCTGCGAGATCTTCGCTCACGCATCGACGAGCGCAGCGAACGATTCACAGCGGTGCGCGCCGGGACGCTCCCGGAGTATCGAGCGGCAAAGGGCGGACGAGCCGATGAGCCTAGGGTGCTGGTACTGCTCGACGGGTATTCAGCTTTCCATTCTGTATACGAGCGAGTTGAGGGCGGGAAGTGGATTGACTGGCTCACGCAACTGGCGGGCGACGGCCGCCAGTTCGGGGTGCATTTCGTATTTACCGCTGACCGTCGCAGCGCCTTCCCGTTGGCCTTGACCAGTGCGGTCGGCACTCGAATCGTCCTCAGGCTCGCTCATCCTGATGAGTATGCCGCGGCAGGAGTTCCTCTCGACATGATTGAGGCCACAAGCGCAGCAGGGCGCGCTGTGTTCAACAACCTCGAAACCCAAATAGCCCTGTTGGGCGGGGAACTGGGAGGCGACGCCCAGACCAAAGCGATGATCGAGATCGGCGAGTACATCAAGACCCGCCCTCTGACGCCTCCGTCGACGGTGCGTATCATGCCTGAAGAGGTTACGTTGGAGTCGCTCGGTCGCTCAGAGGACGGATTCCTATTCGGTGTCCGAGACGCTGATCTCGGTCCCGCTGTTCTTCCATTTGGTCCTGGAGGCTTCATCGTCACAGGTCCACCCCGCAGCGGCAAGACAACCGCACTCAACGCGTTGGTCGATGCGGTTCCGTCAACGGTGAACGGGGTAGTCATCATCACTGCCCACGACAGCAGTCTCAGCACACCTCGAGACAATTGTCGTATAGCTGTGGGCGAAGAAGAAGCAGCTCAGCTCCTACGCAGCATTATGGAAGATTCAGATCCCAACCTGTTGCTGGTGGTGGACGATCTACACGACTTCACCAACACCGATGTTGACTTTGCGTTACGGGATGTCCTTCGTGTGGCGCGGGGGCAAGGATGGATGGTCGTAGTGTCTTCGGATGTCGAAGCGGCTCGCAGGGCCTACGACGGTGCCTTGAAGGATGTCAGAGGCTCCAAGGCTGGTCTTTTGCTCCAACCTGACGCAGAAGTCGACGGCGACGTTGTCGGGGTCCGTCTCCCTCGGGCAGTAAACGCCATTTGGCCTCCGGGTCGTTGCTATCTGGTTGTTGGTGGTGTATTTGATCTGTGCCAGGTGGGGGTCACCGGCTAGAAGGGGGATGGGGAGTTGTCCTCATGGCATCTAGTTGGCTTGGTACTGGGAGTGCAGCTAGTGTCTGGGGGCATGATTGTTGAACGCGGAAGGGTGTGCCGGTGACTCGGTTGGATTCTACTAGTGGTTTGGGTGGTGATCCGGATGCGATGCGGCGCGCGGCACATGAGTTTGATGAACAGGCTATGCGAATTCGCAACTATGAGGTGACGATGTCGGCTCAGGTCGGACACACATGGTGGAAGGGGCCTGATGGAGACAGGTTCCGGTCGGTATGGGAGGAGAACCATCGCCGGGCGAACCAGAGAATTATTGAGGAATTGCGGCGGCTGGCTGAGTGTTTGCGCCAGGAAGCCGCCAAGCAGGAGAGGGCGAGCCGGGCATGACGATTGTGCGGTTTAAGCGAACGGGGAAGGGAAGTAGCGAGTCATGACGATTCTTGGAGCGGACCCTGATCATCTTCAGTCGACCGCGAGCCGGCTGTTGACGCACGCTGACGGCTACGATAACGCCTGCAATCACATCGGGCTTTGGCTGCGGCGAATGGACTGGCAAGGACCCGAAGCTGACCGGTTCCGCGCGTCCTTCGAATCGCAGATACGTCCCCAACTTGATACGGCGGCAGCGTTTCTCCGGGAAACCGCCGCAGAACTTCGGGTCCAAGCCGCGGCCCAAGCCAGAGCCAGCGGGAGTGTCGGGGGTATCTTTTCTGGAATCGAATCAGTGGGTCTGCCAATTTTTGTACCCGACGGGTCGTGGCCTTTCTCAGGGTTGCTCAAGGATATTTATGAAGTTACTAAAAATCCCATTGGCTTACCGAGTTTGTTTCGGCATCTTGATGCCGACTGGGGTTTTGATGTAGCAAAGCGGTTCTCCAATACACTGATACCCGGAAGTGGTATCCACTTAGCTAAAACATTAACAAAGTTTTTTGGTGTTGTTGCCATCCCCTTCTTGGCAGTTGACGTTTACGAATTTTCAAGGGATATTCTTGCTGTCGATTGGCAAGATCAAGATTCGCTTGAGCAGTTGCTCTATTCCGGTAGTGATGTGTTAATGGGAGTTGGAACTGTTGCGGCCGGTCTTGCAGTAATGCTAGGTATGGCCGCACCACCGCTCGCTGCAATTGTGGTGGGAGTTGGCCTAGCCATTAAGACCGGAACCTTCATCATCGATAATTGGGATTCGATCAGCAATGGCATAGAATCGGCTTACGACTTCACTGTCGATGTGATCGACAGTTTCATTGAGGACCCCGGCGGATTCCTTGGTGGTGTCGC
>JAKZTU010000015.1:0-12037 GCA_047516945.1 Acidimicrobiales bacterium | reverse complement strand
AGACAAAGCAGGAGTTGGCCCGGCTATACCGCGACGTTGTCGGAGACTTCATGATCGCGGCGCGCGATCGCTTGGCTGGCACCGACCATCCGGGCGCCGCAGCGATGCGCTCAGCAGCACATTTGGCGGAACACTTGGCGGAAGTGCCGGTGATAGTCATACCCACCATCGTCGGTCGCCACGACGGCAGCGGATCCCCTGGTCTTTTCGATTCGGTAATCCAGAGCGCTTGGAGCTTCTGCGTTGCCCTGAGAGCCCGTGGCTTGGGCAGCGCTTGGACCACCGCGGTTCTCGCCAAAAGCCCCGAACTGAAAGAACTGCTGGGCATTCCCGCCGAGATCACCGAGATCGCCATGCTGCCGGTGGCGTGGACCAAGGGCACCGATTTTCATCCAGTTCGCCGAAGCCCCGCCCGAGAGATCACCTTCTTTGATCGCTACGGCCGTACCTACGAGTCGGGGCCGCGATCTCCTGTGAGCGCAAAAGATGGCCCCGGCGTGGTGGTGGAGACCGACATTGCCGCCAAGGTTGACAAGGTCTGGGCCGCGGCCACAGACATCGACCTTCCGGCGCGATTCTCCGACGAGTTCAAGGGTGCTGACTGGGACGATGGCCATGACGGCGCTGCTTTGGGAGCGACATTTACCGGGCGCAATCACCGAGAGGATTTAGGAGACTGGGAAGTCCGTTGTTTTGTTGACGTGTGCGACAAGCCCACAGTCTTCGGCTGGTGTACCTCTGAGGCCGACAATCCCGGTGCCCGTTGGCGTTTCGAGCTCCAACCTCTCATGGGCGGTGGTACTCGACTGTTGTTTCGCCTGCTGCTAGGTCCTGGTCGTTCCGGGTTGACCATGTTCATCGAGCAGGCTCCCGACAAAGAACCACGCATCATCGCCAACCGCCTCCGCGCCCACCGGATCAATGTGGAGCGAGTAGTAGAGGGCATCAAGGCCTACGTCGAAGCCTCAGCAGGAGGTTGAGAATAACGATTGATCAGTCGGGAGTCGCGCCAGAAATATCGGCTACGGACGCCAATCGAGACCAATCTTCAAGGGACAGTGTTTCTGGCCGTGCTCGGCTGTCTATTCCAGCAAGAGCAAACCCGGCGGAATCGAGATAGTCAGCGAGTGACCGCCGCAACATTTTGCGGCGCTGACCGAATCCCGCACGTAGCAGGACCTTGATCACTTCCAGTGGCTGATCGACAGGCGGTGCGGCGTGCCGATCAATCCGAACCAGCACCGACTCAACCTTAGGTTTCGGGTAAAACACCGTGGCTGGAACACGACCAACCACTCTCGCACGGCCGTGATAGGCGACCAGCAACGACGGTATGCCCACCGTCTTGTCGCCCGCTGTTGCCGCCAAACGCTCGCCCACCTCACGTTGCACCATCACCAACATTGTCTCCAGCGCCGTCACATTGCTCAAGAGATCAACTATCAGTGAGGTAGCGATGTTATAGGGGAGGTTGGCCACAAGCCGCCAGCCATCACGACCAACGAGGAGATCCGCCCAGTCAAGAGTTCGCGCGTCCGCCTCGATCACCCGCACATCTTGATCGGCAACAACGTCTCGAAGCGCACGGGTGAGGTTGTGGTCAACCTCGACGGCGGTGACCTCAGCGCCGGTTTCTGCCAATGCCAGAGTGAGCGATCCCAGACCAGCGCCAATCTCAACAATCGGGTCACCGCGACCAGCCCCAGACAGTTTGGCGATGCGACGCACGGTGTTGGGATCGATCACAAAATTCTGACCCAGCCTGCGGCGCGGCTCAAGACCGTGACGATCCAGAATCTCACGGAGTTGTTGAGGTGAGTGCGTCACTGCTTCCGCCTATTCGCGCACCCTATAGGTATCCGAGTCTCTTTGAACAAGCAGGCCACGGAGCCCAACCGTTGATCTCCCACAGTGCCAACGCCATTCTGTCCTGGTCGGCAGGCGATGCCTCGGCAGGGTCCACGCCAACGAGATAGTCAGCTCCAATCTGGGGAGCTACCCAGTCCCAGGTCGAACGGGAGAACTGGTAGGCGCCTCGATAACGGCCAGCGGGACTAATGCTGATGGCGCGGTAGTTCCCGGTGGACTCACATTGTCGAAGCGCCTCCCACTGTTCCTCAGTTGGACCGGCCGTAGCGGCCACCGTCGTGCTAGGCACAACTGTGGTGGTCGTGGTCGCAGACTTCGTTTCAACCTCAGAATTCGAATCCTTCGTTTCGTCCGGCGCAACCGTAGTCGTAGGCGCCGTCGTTGCTGGGGCCGCGGTTGTTGTGGAGTTCAAGAGGGCTTGAGATTCTTGAGACGAACGGGCTTGCGCCGCCAACGACATAGCTCGGGCACGAGTCTGGTCGCGGTGATCTCTGTGCGCCTCGGTCCAAGCTGCGGCGCGATCAGAAAACGAACGCAAGTCCACGGACACCAGCGGGGTCAAATGGCTCTCCACAGGAGGCTCAACAACCGCGTCAACGGTTGTGGAAAAGTACAGACCGAGCAAAATCGAAACCGCTACCGAGGCAGCAACGAGCATGCGTCGTCCGTTTCCGATGGCGTCCAGAACTGCGTCCCTTCCTCTGGCTAAGACTTCTCTACGGTGACAAACCTAGTAAAGCAGTTGACTGTACTGTATTTTGTAATACAACTGCAAAAAAACTCTGCCGCCAGATCTGCTCTGAGCGCGGCTAACAAGAGCAAGTCGCGTTACACCTGTGGCCGCTCAAGTCGCGTCAAGACCGTAGAACACCGATGACGTTTTCCACACCATCTCTTCGACTTCGTCCACAGGAAGACCTTTAACCGCCGCTACAGCCGCTCCGACCAAAGGAACCAACGCCGGACGGTTGGGCTTTCCACGATGAGGCACCGGTGCCAAGTAGGGACTGTCGGTCTCAACAAGCAAGCACTCAAGGGGACATGCTGCCACGGCTTCACGCAACTCATCAGCACGCGGAAAGGTGATGATGCCCGAAAAAGAAACCAATCCTCCTCGTTCGAGACATTGCTCAAGTTCATCTACACCACCGGTGAAACAGTGAAACACAAGCCGATCAGGGACACCTTCTCGATCAAGGACCTCAAACGTCTCGAGCCAGGCACTTCGGCTGTGAATCATCAGTGGAAGGTCATGGCGATGCGCCAAGCCGATCTGTCGGGCAAACATGTCAACCTGGGTGCCGCGCGGCGAGTGGTCGTAGTGGTAATCGAGTCCGCACTCCCCGACCGCTACGACTTCAGGTGCCGACAACAGCGTTTCAAGTCCATCGATTCCAGTCTTGGCGTCGTGGGGATGAACCCCAGCGGTCGCCCAGACTCCTTCGATTTCGTGAGCCAAGGCGATCATCTCGCTGGACCCTTTTACCCCAGTACCCACAGTGACCAGACGCTCAACCCCTGCTGAACGCGCTTCTGTTGCAAGTTGACGGCCTTCGATTCCAGCGGGCAGATGGCAGTGCTGGTCTATCCAGGCCATCTCACTCAGCCTGAATTGCGTCGATATCTACTTTCAGAAAGAGCGGCGTGGGCTTTGGTATCTCGGTACCTGGCGGCACTGGTTTGCAGGACCATCCGTCAAGCGGTCCCAGAATCTCATCAAGCCGGGCCGACGAAAACGGCAAGAACGGAGCGAAGCCGACGCGGATGCCATTGATCGCGTCAAGGGCGGTGGCAAGCACGGTGGCGCTTCGTTTGGCATCGGTCTTGGCCAGCTTCCAAGGCTCCGTTGCGTTGAGATAGGTATTGATCGCCTGTGCACCGCCCATCGCCATGCGCAGTGCGGCGCGTAACTCAACTCGTTCAAATTGCTGACCACACACAGCGAGAGTCTCATCAATGGTGTCCAGCAACGCTTGGTCCTCTGCAGTGCGTCCAGCCGAGGGAGGCTGAACGCCGTGATTATTGTGCAGCATCGACAACACCCGATTGACAAGGTTCCCCCAGTTGGCAACCAGTTCTTCGTTGATCCGGCGAGCGATTGATTCAATCGATACTTCGGTATCGGCTTGCTCGGGGAAATTCGCCGCCAACGCATAGCGCAACCCGTCGGGTTCAAAAAGCGCCAGCCCTTCGTCAATCGTCAGGCCGACGCCACGGCTCGCCGATGCCTTGCCACCCTTGAACGTAACGTACTGATTAGCAGGCACATCGTCTGGGAGATGAAGGTGGCCAGCACCGATCAGTTGTGCTGGCCAAAACAAACAGTGGAAGGGAATGTTGTCCTTGCCGATGAAATAGACGTGTCGACTCTGGTCGTTCTCCCACCAGCGTCGCCACGCATCGTCGTCTCCTTGTTGAGCGGACCATTCCTTGGAGGCGGACAGATAACCGATCACCGCGTCGTACCAGACGTAGATGCGCTTGCCTGGGCCTAGGTCGTCGACAGGCAATTCAATGCCCCACTCGATATCGCGGGTGATGGCCCGATCGAGCAGTCCCTCCTTGAGGTATCCGCGCACAAAGTTGAGAACGTGCGGGCGCCAGTGCGCCTTGTCTTTGTAAATCTCAGCCAGCCGCTCGGTGAAATCGGAGTATCGGAAATAGAAGTGCTCGGTTTCACGTCGCTCAGGTGTTGCACCACTGATCTTGGAACGAGGGTCGCCGAGGTCTAGGGCGTCAAGAGTCTGTCCGCAATTGTCGCATTGATCACCACGGGCTTCGGTGTAGGCGCAATGCGGACATGTACCTTCGATATAGCGGTCAGGCAGGAAGCGGTCAGCAGTCGGGTCGTAATACTGTTCGGAGACTCGGCGGTCGATGTGGCCGTTTTGCAATTGTGCCAGGAACATCTCCTGAGTGACTCGGGCATGGTTCTCGGTGCCAGTGGTGGTGAATAGATCCCAGGAGAATCCCAGTTCCTCCCATTGGCGCACGAACTCGGTGTGATAGCGGTCAACGATCACACTGGGAGTCACTCCCTCGGTGTCCGCTCGAACCGTGATCGGCGTTCCATGTACGTCAGATCCGCTGACCATCAGCACTTCGTTGCCCACAATCCGCTGTTGGCGGGCGAACACATCTGCAGGCAGGTAAGCCCCCGCAAGATGTCCGAGGTGACGAGAACCCGAGGCATAGGGCCAGGCAACCGCTACGAGAACTGGAACAGACATCAGCCTGAGGTTACCGGAGCATCCGAGCGCCCAAGGGTCAATTCAGCGCGGCGTGCTAGCCGGCCTCCACTTCCCGAAGCGTCGGTACGGTCTCCTCTACTCCTACGTTTCCGCGAAGTTCGTCGATCTTGTCGATCTCTTTTTGCAGTTGGTTGCGCCTTGTGCCCGACAGCGATTCGAAGGTTCTGCTGACTGTGCCCAGCTGGTTCTTGACCTTGTCGATTTCGTCTGAGTATTTCTGCCACTGCACGCCGAACGATGTCAGGTGCCTGAGAATCTCATCTGTCGAGCGTGCCAACGCGAATGTGTCTATGGCCTTGCGGACCATCGCCAGTTGCGCGAACAGCGAGTAGGGAGAACACAGCACAACACCCTGTGACATGGCGTCGTCGATCACCGTCGACTCGTGTTCATGGATGAACCCGTAGATGCTCTCGACGGGAATGAACAGCAGTGCGTAGCCGACCGTTGTGTTCTTGTCGATGTAGCCAGGCTTGGCTACTTCCTTGACCCGCTTCTTCACATCGTTGAGGAATTGCTTTCTGGTTGCCTCGCGCTCCTGTTCTGTCTCAGCCTTGAGGTGCTTCTCATAGTTGTTGTAGGGGAACTTCACGTCCATGTGAAGCTGTAGGCCGTTTGGGAGCAGGAACGTGTAGTCGGGTCTGGACCCATCGGCCAGGGTGGCCTGTTTGTGGTACTGGATGCCTGGCTGCATCCCGGCAGCCTGCAACACGTCCTCGGCGACACGTTCACCCCACTGCCCACGTGTCTGGTTGCTCGCCAACGCCTCGCGAAGCTCTCCCGTGGTCTTGCTCAACACGTTGTGCACCTGAGAAACGCCTTTAAGGTTCTGTTTCACTTCGCCGTGCTGGAGGGCGCTCTGCCGTTGCAACTCAGAAATCACATCACGGACATCGTTGAGCATCGTCTTGGCGGTGACGTGGCCCTTGTTGTCGATCTCCCGCATGCCCGAGCTCAAACGGTGGTCGACCAGCTCGACGACCCGCTCGACCAGCTTCTGGTCGCGGGTGTCGCGCTCCTGACGACGGTCCTCTAACTCTTGGTCGCGTCGAGTCCGAGAGAGCAGAACCCCGCAAGCGAACGCAACCAACACAGCGGCAACGAGCAATGAAATGAAAGCTATTGAATCCATGCCACCAGATTACGAAGGGGGTGTGACAGCCAAGGGGATACCCGCCAGAAGCGGGCCCTTTCCAACTGTCAGTCTTGGTGCAGAAAGTTGTAGGTCTTGCGCTTCGACACGCCGAGGTCAGCCGCTACCTGCGAAGCTGCGTCTCTAGAACTCAAACCCTGGGCCAACGCCAGATTGAGCGCTACAACTATTGCTTCGTCGCTGGGTTCGGGGGCCGGAAGCGCTCCCTCAAGCACAAGCACAATCTCGCCTTTAGGTTCAGAACTGGACCATGCGACTAGCTCAGCGAGCGTACCGCGCACGTACTCTTCGTGCAGCTTCGTCAACTCCCGGGCGACCACCGCCCGTCGCTCTCCCCCACAACACCGGGCGAGATCCCCCAAGGTTGCTGCAACACGTTTGGGTGATTCATAGAGCACACAGGTGCGCTGCTCAAGCGCCATTTGCTGCAAGCGGCTCTCTCGCTCGCTGCCGCGCCGGGGTAAAAAGCCCTCAAACGTGAAGCGATCGGTTGCGAAACCGCTTCCCACCAGGGCCGCAATTACGGCGGCAGGTCCCGGCACAACCACTACCTCATGGCCAGCCTCCACGACCGCGACGACCAAGCGTTGCCCTGGATCGCAAACTCCCGGCGTCCCGGAGTCAGACACGAGCACCACCCTGTGCCCCGCGGCAATCAACTCAACCACCTCTGCCGATGCCGCAGCCTCGGTATGAGCATCGACTCGTCGCAAGGCCCTCGCCCGCACACCAACATGGCCTAGCAGGCGGCCTGTTCGACGGGTGTCCTCGCAACAAACAAGCTCCGCTCCGGTCAGTTCTGCTATCGCCCGGGGCGACAAGTCACCCATATTGCCGATTGGTGTCGCCACAATCACCAACGCCGGAGTCACGATCTGACTTCTATCTGGACTCCGGGGTTGATGCCAAAACGTTGCCACGATCCCGCCTCCGCTTCCAGTACATGCCGGGTCCGCCACGAGAAACGGCCAACCCGACCGGATTTCATTGTGGTCACCGTCAGCACACACATCTCCGAATCAAGATGAGCAACGTCAATTGCGAACTGCATGCCCACTGTGTGGACCGAACGCGCCGGTGACAAAAGCATGGCACCCTCGATTCCTTGGCGCCCCAAGAGTCCCTTGCAGCGAGCGCTGCGGGTAGTCACGACCTCCACCGAGGCGACCACTTGATCCTCAACCAGGAGCCAAGCCATAACGGTAAATGTAGAGCCCGACGAGTTCTTCCGCGCGCCGAGGCGACCGAGGAACGGCGAAAATCAGACTCCGACAGGTTGACGCTCCGCGGCCGCAGCTAAGCGTTCTTCGCGTCGAGCAGCAATGCGTCGGCCAACCTTGCCAACTCGGCCGACATATCGAATCAAACGCTCCCGCGCCCGCTCCGCTTCACCACTGAGCCCCTCGAGGTCGGCCACTTTCCATTCACGCATGACCACCGGCTGAAGAATCTGATCGTGGTGAATCGCCAGGTCATAGATACCAGCGTCAGCAATGGCTTTGGCGTGAGCTGCGAAGCCCGGAATCCCCACCCCGGGCATGGCAAAACCGGTCACCTGTTTTTCGGTCGCTATTACCGCAGCAGAGGGGTCGGATTCGAAAACCGCGCTCATCGCGTCACGGTAGAACAGGAAGTGAAGATTCTCATCGGCCGCAACACGACGCATGACCGCTCGACCAGCGGGATCATCGATCCGAGAACCCGTGTTGAAGTGCGAGATGCGGGTTGCCAACTCTTGAAGGGCGACGTAGGCAAGCCCCTCTGTCGCGTTGGGAGGTTCGGGGACAGCACCAGTTTGAACCTGAACCATCCGCGCTCGTTCCAGTTCAACTGGGTCTATCGAGCGGGTGGCCAACAGGTATGCGTTGATCACAAATCCGTGGCGACCCTCTTCGGCGGTCCAGCGCCGAACCCATTCGCCCCACACACCGTCGCGTCCGAACATCCGCTCAATGTCGCGGAAATAGTACGGCAGATTGTCTTCGGTCAAGACGTTGACGAACAAGGCGCTGCACACCGCTGGCTCAAGGTTGGCCTCAGCTGGCGACCATTCGTAGTCGGCGGAAAATCCGGCGGCGCGATCCCAGGGAACCAACGTGTGAGGAAACCACTCCTTGGTCGTGGACAGGTGGCGCGCAAGCAAGCGTTCCGCTGTCGCTTCAAGCGCCTCTAGCACCGGTTTATCTGCAGGAATGACCATAATCGTTCAGCCTACCTGACAGTAGGTAGGCAGTGGGCAAAACTATACTGCAAAACGGAACTCCATGACGTCGCCATCCTTAGCGATGTAGTCCTTGCCCTCCGAGCGGACCTTTCCCAGGTCTTTCGCCGCCGACCATGACCCGGCACGCAGAAGCTCGTCGCAAGCGATCGTCTCCGCGCGGATAAAGCCGCGCTGAAAATCGCTGTGGATGACACCGGCGCATTCGGGGGCAGTCGCACCAGCGCGAAAGGTCCAGGCACGGCTCTCTTTTTCTCCCGTCGTCAAGAACGTGCGCAAGCCGAGCAAGTGATAAGCGCCGGTCAAGAATCGGGGTACAGCGCCGTCGCCGAGACCGAGCGCTTCAAGCATCTCATTGCGGTCTTCGGCATCAAGCTGAGCTGCTTCGGCTTCGAGCTGAACGCTGAGAGCGATCACTTCTGCACCGTTGAGTTCTGCCACAACCGGAGCTGCGATCTCGGCTTCTTGTCCGATTTGGTCTTCGCCAATGTTGAGCACGGCCAGCACTGGCTTGTTGGTTAGAAAGAAAAACTCCCTCAGCTGCTGTCGGGCGTCGGTTTCGAGATCTGCCCGATACAACGGCACGCCCGCACTCAAGTGGTCAACACACCGCTTGAGCAGAGCAACCACAGGCCTCAGAGAACTGTCGCCTTTGAGCATCCGAGTGTGGCGGTCGAGCGCCTTTTCAGCACTTGCCAAATCAGCGAGGGCCAACTCAATCTCAACAATCCGCAGATGCTCAAGAGGATCTGCAACGCCGGGAACGTTGCTGTCGGGAAACGCCCGCAACACGAAAACGATGGCATCAACCTCGCGAATGTGCGCCAGAAACGCATTGCCAAGACCTTCGCCGTGGCTGGCACCCTCGACCAAACCGCCGATATCGGTGAACTGGACCGCCGCCGGCACGACTCTGCGGCTGTTGCTCATCTCCGCCAGTTGGTCGAGACGAGAATCGGGCACCTTGGCAACACCAACGTTGGGGTCGGTTGTGGCAAATGCATACGGCGCAGCGTGCGCGCCCCCTCCCGCGAGTGCGTTGTACAACGAGCTCTTCCCCGCGTTGGGTAGCCCAACAAATCCGAATCGCTCCACTCCGCAACGCTATCGGTCGCCTCGTCGGGTACCGTCAAGGCAATGACGAACGTGACGTCGGCGAGTCGCCTCGCAACAACCGACGATGTCCAGTCGGCCGAACGCGCGTTTTCCAGGTCAGTTGTCATATCTGGAGTGCGTTGCAGCCTCACCTATGTGCTGATTCCGTTCGTATTTCCGCTGATCGGTTTCGGCGCGGGGGTGGGACCGGTGATCGGGATTCCGGTGGGTTTGGCGGCGATTGTGGCCAACTTTGTGAGCATCGGTAGATTTCATCGGTCAGATCACCGCTGGAAGTTGCCCATGACCGCCATCAACGCGGCGATCATCGTCTTGCTGGTGATTCTGGTAACTGTCGACTTCGCCCAACTCTGACCGCTAGTCCCCTGGCCCTTCCTATAGCTCTCCAAGTAGGTAACGTTGGACTTATGGAGCCGGTTCGAGCGCTGCGACAGGCGATTCACTACCTTGACCGTGAATTGGCGCCTCCGCAGAAAATCCGTGCATTCCAAAAGGCGATCGACGTGGTGCAACAGGTTGGAGAAGCCGAGATTGCCGAACGAGCAGCCGCCGGAACGCTCACGGACCTGAACGGAATCGGCAAGTCAACGGCCACCGTGATTGGTGAGGCGCTCAACAATGAGCCCACCGGATACCTAGCCCGCCTTGATGAGCGGAGCAGAATCCCCATGCGCGAGGGAGGCGCGGTGATGGCAGCGATCCGAGGCGACTGTCACACCCACACCACCGCCTCTGACGGGAGCGCGTCGTTGCGTGGCATGGCCGAGGCAGCAATGGCTGTGGGGCACGAGTGGATGGTCATCACCGATCACAGCGCGCGCCTCACTATCGCCCACGGTCTCAACGAAAAACGCCTGGAGCGACAGCTCGACGAGATCGAAGCGCTCAATTCCGAACTTGCCCCGTTTCGCGTGCTAACCGGAATGGAAGTCGACATCTTCGAAGACGGCGCACTCGACTTGGCAGACGAGATGCTTGCACGCCTCGATCTGGTGGTTGCCAGCGTGCACTCGAAGATGCGGTTGCCAGCCGATCAGATGACCCGGCGCATGGTCACCGCAGTCGCCAATCCCCACACCGATGTGCTCGGCCACCTCACCAACCGCAAACTGGTCGGCGCAGGCCGCCCGCCTAGTGACTTCGATCCGGAAATCGTCTTTGCGGCTTGCGCTCAATTCGACACTGCCGTTGAGATCAACTGCCGTCCAGAACGACAGGATCCCCCCGAGGAGCTACTCGACATCGCCGTGCAATGGGGCTGCAAGATCGCCATCGACAGCGATGCTCATGCCACCGGGCAACTGGAATGGCAACCGTACGGCGCCGACAAGGCGGTGCGTTGCGGCGTACCGATCGAAGACATCATCAACACCTGGCGCTACCAAGACTTGCTCGGTTGGACAGCAAGCCACGCCGCGGCTTGATCGCCCGAGTCAGGCTCAAATCTCGCCGATAGCCTGCCCGCCATGTCCAAGCGCACCCAAAAGCGGAAGGCCAAGGCCCGTCGCTCCAAGGCGAACCACGGCCGCAAACCCAACACCGGCCGCAACTAAGCCCTTCGCTCTCTTTGAGGGAGTGTGCAACTGGCGATAGTTGAGATCGCCAGATCATGCATCGGCTCTTTTGTCACAGAAAACCTTGTTGATCGGGGAATTTCGGGCGACACTAAGAACGTGCTCATTTTTGACGGTGACTGCGGATTCTGTACAGCCTCGGCTCGCTGGATTGAGGCGCGCGGCCCGCGGGTGGAAGCCTGGCAGACACTGGATCTAGCCGAATTGCGCCTTACCGTTGCCGACGTTGACGAAGCGGCCTGGTGGATCGATGAAACCGGTAGAAAGCACCGCGGTCACTCGGCAATCGGACACGCTCTGAGAGCCGCTGGCGGTGGCTGGGGGTTCGTTGGCGCTGTGTTGGTACGTCCACCGGTTTCGTGGCTCGCCAAACCGGTATACACCTTGGTAGCTCGAAACCGCGACAAGTTACCCGGTGACGCCTGCGAACTGAAACCCTGACGATCGCTCGCACCCTGCGCGCAGACTGATTTGCATTCTGGCAACACGGCGCGTCTGCCGATCACCACAGCAGCCCCATGGTGACTGCTGCAAGGTGTCCGGCGAGAATTGTTGAGAGGTTTGAGCCAGTGCTCCGAACCCCATTTCGAGGTGTAGGCGGGATCGACTGCGATCACTGCGATCCCGACGTTGAAAGCCATCGAAGTCAAAAAGTCACGGAACGCTGCGGTTGGTATTGCTGCAACGGTGTGTCGGAATTGTTTACCGCGTTTACCTCGCCCCATCGTTTCACGACCAGTAGCGCGGGCGTCACGAAAGTTCAGGTTCTCGCCGCTGACAGACCCGCAGTTGTAGTCGACAGCGATGTCCAGCAGTTTGGTGATGGCGTGACGGAGACTGGCATTGTTGTGGC
>JAKZTU010000014.1:0-3040 GCA_047516945.1 Acidimicrobiales bacterium | reverse complement strand
GCCTTGCCCGCAGTAGGGATGATTATCGAAATAGGCGGTTGCTCAGATGGGTCGGGCACCAGCCGAAATCGACCCGCTTGGCTGCCTTCGACAGCGGTGGCCGCGATCCCGATCTTGGCGACGTGACTGTTGATGTCAGCGATGTCGGCGCCGACAGGTGCTTGTCGATGCCTACTCAACACTGCGGGCACATGAAGCACTAGCGATTTGTGTTCAGCCAAGCGCAATGGCAGTGCCGGATCGGTGATCTCACACCCGAGATCAGCCAGGGCTGTGCACCGCACCGCCAGAGGGAGACAAGCACCGGGTTCACCAAGTAGGCGCGTTAGTGACCAGGCAGGTCGGCGCGTTCTTTCTCCTGAAATTTCAATGTCGCCGTACACCGCGCTGGCATCGCGGCGTCGTGCCAAGGCATCAAGTATGGTGCTTTCGCCGATTTCGCTGAGCCGCCCAGAGTTGCTCAGATTGATGGCAGCGCCTTCGCAATTTTGGTCACATGGTGACCCATCGGCAGGCGAGGAGACGACGTGAAGCAAGCGCATGGGTTGCGGCGACGATAGCGTGCGCGGCCATGGCCAAGGTTTTCTCGGCTTCAAGACTGCCTGGCTTAGTTGCTGTCGGTGTGGTTCTTTTCGCCTTCTGGCCAGCGCTTTTTGGTGGTGGAAGTCTGATCGCCGGCGATTTTGTCTACAACTACGCGGCGCCTTTCGACTTCTACCAGTCAGAGAACTTCTCTTTGGAGACGGGTTCAACAGATCCAATCAATATTCACTCTCATTGGGCTCCGCTTGCCTCTGACGTTCGCTCCGGTGACGTTGGCTGGTGGAACTCGGACCTCGCGGGCGGTCAACCGACAATGAAAGGCGGTTTGCCGGTTTTCAACCTGGGTTACCTGGTTGCGCCCGGTTGGTTCGCACCGGGCCTGGTTGCGGCGATCCGTGCCTTGACAGCGATAGGCCTGACTTACGGATTTGTGAGGTCGTTGGGCCTGTTGCGAGTGTCTGCTTTGGCCAGCGGAATCGCTTTTGCGTTCTCTGGATTCATGGTCGGTTGGATGAACTGGCCGCACTCCTCGATTGCCGCATTGGCACCGGGGTTGTTGTGGGCGCTGGAGAGATTGTTGCGCGACCCGAAGTTGTGGCGGGCCGTTCCGCTGGGATCTGTGGTGGCGGCGATGGTTTGGTCGAATTTCCCGCAGGTCACGTTATATGTGCTGTTGGCAGCCGCAATTTTCGCGGCCTTTCGATTGTCGGCCGAGTTGCGAACCGGTGATGGCCAACGCGCCACCAAGTTGAAGTCACTGGCGCTTTGCGGGTCTGTGGCCGTGCTGTTGGCTGCGTTGTTGGCATCGCCGCATCTGATTGGGTTCGTGCAGTATCTGGATTGGATCGACACGAGCGACCGCATGGGGAGCGTTGATTCTTCCGCGGGTGTCAAGTACCTCCTCACCGCGGTTGCGCCCGCGATTTGGGGGCACGGGGCGTTTGGTCCGGGCTGGTTCGGTGAGGTGAACTGGACCGAGCACAATGCCTATGTCGGGGCTTCGGTGTTGATGCTTGGGGTTGTCGGGGCGGTGACGGGCCTTGTAAATGGTGATCGGCGCCGCCGGTCTGCGGTTGCTGCTTTCGTTGTGATTGGCGCGTTGGGGCTGTTGATCGCCTATATCGGCGGTCCGCTCTCGGTTCCGGTACGAGAGTTGACCGGTGCTGCGAGCGGGGCGATGACGAGAGGCAAGATCTTATGGAACCTCGGCGTTGCCCTCGTTGCGGCTTTCGGTGTGGAACAGATCGTGCAGCAGACATCGGTGGCTTCGAGATGGTCGCTTCGGCGGGGGATTGGCGTGTCGCTGGCAGTTGGTTTGGTGGTACTGCTGGTGTTCTTGCCGTTTCTGGGCGACTGGTTGGACGCTGCGCAGTCCCACGACGCACTTCGAGGTGTGCTGTCGGTTTCGGTGGTACCGGCGCTATGTGCGCTCGCGGTAGCCGTTGTGATCCTGGCCCGGCTTCGTGGGTGGTTGACAAGCACGGCGGTTGGCTGGGCATTTGTGGCCATCATTAGTTTTGAACTCTTGGGTTTCGCCATGGCAGTGCCCACGATTGTCGAGCCGGCGGAGCAGATCACGGCGACACCGGCTCACGCCGAGGTCACTGAGATGCTGGCACCTGGTGAGCGGCTCAGCGGTGAAGGCTGGACATTCTTCCCTTCGACGACTGCATTGTTCGACATCGACGATGCGCGCGGGCAGTTGTTCAAGTCTCGGGGTTACAACGCCTTGTTGCGAGCGGAGGTTCCCGACGCGATCACGCTCGGCCAACGACGGGGTTCGGTGACTTGGCCCTACATTCCCTTCGATGCCGATATTGCTTCGCCAGTTTGGGATGCGATGGCTGTTGGGGTGTGGGCGCAGTTCCCCGACAGTCGGCCACCGGGCACTCTGATTGCGTCGGTGCCCGCGGTTGAGGGTTCCGATCCATCGGTAGAACCTCTCAGAACCACATTGTCGTCCCCCGCCGGGGGTTTGCGCGCTGTCTTGGTTGAAGTGGCAACAGGCGTCGGTGGTGTTCTTGATGTTCGTATCGAGGCCGTGGGTCAACGTAGTACCGAGAGCCGGCCTGTATCCCCCCAGAACACGGGTCTAGAGTCGTTTGCATTTTCTGGGGAAGACCTTCTAGTTGGGACGCCAGTATCGATTGAGGTCACATCTGGTTCGCCACAAGGCGCTTTGCTGGTCGGGGTAGATGGATCTGGGAAGTTGACGGCCGCGATGGTGGCCGGGGACGACGAGTTCCGGCTCGCTCGGACGGGCGACGTATTGCTGATTGAGCGCCCGAATGCTGCGTTTGTTCGGCTCGCGGACGCAACTGTGGTTGAGACTGATCCCCAAAGCGCCGCGGAAGCGGTTGCTGCGCGCGAGGTTGGTGAGCGATCCGCAGTGGTCGACTCTGACATGGGGCTCCCCGCAATACCATCGGTGGACGCGGATCTCCAAGTGATAAGCGTTTTGCTTGGCCGTGACCGCGTTGAGACCGTAGTACACGCC
>JAKZTU010000013.1:0-2620 GCA_047516945.1 Acidimicrobiales bacterium | reverse complement strand
CCCTGGGAAGATGAGTTCGTTGCCGACGTGCGGCTCCGACCGGGAATGCCGACACTTGAGCGTTGGCGGGCGCTGCAACTCATCAACTTCAAGTCTTTCGAGGTGTGCGTCGATCTCGATTATGCGTCCGGCGACGAGGGCATGTTGTTCGCACACGGCGATCAGGGTGGCGGTTACGCGATGTATGTGGAAGGCAGCCACCTGTTCTTTGCGTTCAACGGCTACGGCGATATGACCGTGGTCGACGCCGGTGAACTCGCCGCGGGAACCAGAGAAATCGTCTTGGCGATGCAACAAGAGCCAAATTGGCGCCAAAACGCCCACATCAGTTGTGACGGCAGCGAGGTGGGCGAAGCGCTTGACTTGCCGGTGTTGATGGCGATCGCTCCGTTCGAGGGCATCGACGTCGGCATCGACCGCCGCTCCCCGGTGAGCTGGGAGATCTACGAGAAGCACGGCCCCTTCCCCTACGCCGGCACACTGAAAGCGGTGACTTACAAACCGGGCGAACTGGCCCCGGACGCCGGAATCCGGTTCCTCGACTTCCTCAAGGAAGCCGGCACCAGATTCGAGTGATTGACAGTGGTCCTGATTCGTGTTGGCGAAAGGTTGCTTATGTTGAGCTATGCGTCAATGTGAGGTTTGATGACGGTCGCAGTGTTTGCCGCGGCGTTGGTTCCGTCGTTGTCTGCTGGTGCCGTGGCCGGGTTCGGTGACGCTCAAACAAGGTTTTGTGTCGATCCGGTGCGGAGATCGGTTGACAACGACACGGGTGTTGCTGGACCATTTCTGCTTGATGCGCCGCTGACAAGGGGGGAGACCGCTGGTCCAAAGGCGGGCCTGCAGCTGTCATCGACGACCAGCGCGAATCGCTGACGACACGCCCGACTGTGCAATACCGCGTGGGCCTTTCAATATTGTCAGCTTGGGCAACGGCCCTTCCTGTGCTATCAGAACCGACGGCACGCTTGTCTGCCCCTCTGTTGTATGAGGATGGTGGCCCGGTTGAGTCTCCTTTCGGGAACGTTCATAACCGCTGCTGTGTTCGATTGGTTTTCGTGCGCGATCAGAACAGACGACACTCCCGTCGGCTGGGTGACATCGAGGAGGCAACTGATACGCCTTCGGCAATGTTTCAATACCCTTTCAAAGCAGGGCTGCGCGTCAGAACTGGCGACGCCGAGATCTGCTGGTACAGCGAACAGAGTGGAGCTAGTCATCAGGAAAGAGAGTCGACGCCTCAGCTAGCGTGTTGCGTGGGAGGTGCTTCGGCTAGGTACTGTTGTCCCCCGGCTGGCGATTAGGGATTGCCGGTGAGATACGCGGTGCTACAGTGCGTTGGCTATGTGTCTGAGGGTATCGGTTAGGATCGTTTTGAGCGTGGTTGTGGCGTTCGTCTTGGTTGCGTCGCTGCTGACCGGGTCGGACACAACCGCAGCGTTGTCTGCGGGGTCCGATATTGGCTTCGGCGAACAGGTCGAGATCAGCAACGGGGACGTCCAGTCCAATGCGTTGACGTGGCAACAGCCTTCGCTACAGGCTGGCACCGGGTCCGCCTCGTTCACCCAGGTCTCCGCCGGCTACAGGCATTCGTGTGGGGTGCGGTCTGATGGGTCGGTGGTCTGCTGGGGCTACAACGGGTTCGGGCAGGCATCATCGCCTTCGGGGTCGTTCACCCAGGTTTCCGCTGGCTTCGAGCATTCGTGTGGGGTGCGGTCTGATGGGTCGGTGGTCTGCTGGGGCAACAACAACCGCGGGCAGGCGTCAGCGCCTTCGGGGTCGTTCACCCAGGTTTCCGCCGGTAGCGCCCATTCGTGTGGCGTGCGGTTTGATGGGTCGGTGGTCTGCTGGGGTCGCACCGAGGAGGGGCAGACGTCGGCGCCTTCGGGGTCGTTCACCCAGGTTTCCGCCGGCCGGTGGCATTCGTGTGGGGTGCGGTCTGAAGGGTCGGTGGTTTGCTGGGGAGATCAGACGGTGTTCTTGCAAGCGGTTGCGGATGGTGGGGATGGTTTGGATCCCGAGGAGTCGGTGGCGGTTCCGGGCAAGGTGGAGCGGCCTTCGGTGAGTGTTGGGGATGGTTCGTTGGGTGTGTCTTGGGATGCGCCTGTTGGTGGGGGTTCGCTGATCGTCGACTATGACGTGCGCTATATCGAGAGTGGCTACATCGGGTGTGCGGACTGTGGGCCGTTGCCTTGGGTGGTCTGGGAACCTTCGGCGGTGAGCACGTCGCGGCGGGCGACGATTACGGGTTTGGCCAATGGGACGAGTTATGCGGTGGTTGTGCGGGCGAGGAACTCGGTTGGGGTGGGTGAGTGGTCTGATGATGAGTGGGGAACGCCGGTGGCGTCGGTTACCGCACCGGGTGCGCCTCGTGACGTGGCGGTGGCCGCGCATGGTGAGAGACAGTTGAGGGTGAGTTGGTCTGCTCCGGCTCCTGGTGGTGGGTCTGCTGTGGATCACTATCGGGTCAGGTTCGGCAGGGGTCCGCTGCGGGGTCATCCGATTCATGGCGACAGGGACAGGTGGTTGAGCAGGGTCTTTGTGGTCAGGGGCACGGTTGCGTACAGTCCTGGGCTTCGTGCCGGTGTGGCGTACGCCGTGACGGTGACTGCTGTGAGTG
>JAKZTU010000012.1:0-4963 GCA_047516945.1 Acidimicrobiales bacterium | reverse complement strand
GATGTGTCCCAGGGCGGTGGTGAAGGTGTGTGCCCAGGGCCAGTTGAGCGGCAGGCGGAGTGACCGACGACGAGTCCACCCAGTTCGCGAAGCGTCCCTATGCCGATGACGCTGTGCTGCTCCGCCGCTACGACGACGGCGCTGGCAAGCGCTCGGGGGCCGATGTCGCCGACCTGTCTCATTTCCGCTCGATGCTCGAAGACCTGCATGCCCGGAACGTGCGGCTGTGAGCCCGGCGCGGATTCCCATCTACCTGAAGATCGTCGATACGCTGATCGAACGGATTGAGCGGGGCGATCCGGGTCCCGGGGATCGGTTGGCCACAGAGCGGGCGCTGGCCGAGAGCTTCGGAGTGAATCGCAGAACCGTGCGGTAGGCTCTCGACGTGCTCGAGCGACGCGGCCTGGTTGAGCGGGTCCATGGCTCAGGAACCTTCGTTTCTGAGCCGCGCCTCGAACGGGGCGCGGCCGAGTTCTTCCACTTCACCGAACGGGTCCGCGAGAGGGGCGCGGCGGCGGGTTCCCGGCTGCTGAGTCTCGAGCGGGTGGTGCCGTCGCCGCTCGCTGCCCAGGAACTGGAACTCTCGGCCGGCGCCGAGATCTACCTGTGTCATCGTCTACGAACGGTCAACGGGCAGCCGTTGCTGATCGAGACGTTCGCGCTTCCGGCTGACTTGTTACCTGATTTCGAATCGTTCGACTTCGGAGCGCGGTCGGTCTATGAGATCATGCGGACCGAGTACGGCGTCACCGTCGCATACGCGCGGCAGAGCCTCAAAGCAGTTGGCTTGAGCGAGATCGAGGCCCAGTGGCTGGGAGCAACACTGGGTGCCCCTGCCATGCTCGAGCGCCGCTTGGCGTTCGACGACCGGGGCCGACCGGTCGACTTCGGCACCGATCTCTACCGCGGCGACCGCGTTCGCTTCGTTACCGACGCCGCTACTGTCGCCGTTCCCATCGGCGAAGAAGTCGCCAGCGAGCCGACCAGGCGATGACCGGAACGAGTGGCATGGACGGCGAAGAGCTCGTGTTTCCTGCCGGGCTTCGCCTGCTTGCCGGTTGGCAGGCAGGTAGCCACCCGGATAGAGATCGTCTGAGGAACGTGTTTGATGCCGCGCTCGCCGGGTCATTCGACGACGCCTTCAAGATCCCGGCTCCCGAAAATGCGGTGCATATTTCGGGTTCGATCGACCTCCTCACCCTGGGAGTCATGTTCGACCTGTACGGGGTGACCGCGGCCGAGCTCTACAAAGCAGACCCTGAACGTTACGTCCGCTCCGTGCTCACGTCGCTGAAGCTGCTGGGGATGCAGAAGATGTATCTGAGTTGGCCGGTCTATGCGTTCACGGCAGAAGCTCTCGGGCAGCCCATGATCTACTCGGACAGGTTCTCTCCGGGTACCAACCCCGACAACATGTTGGTCAAGGCGGGAGATCCGCAGGATTGGCCGCAGCTCGATTTGACCAGCACCATCCCGACCGTCGTCGACGAAATCCTGTTGTGTTACCGCAGGCTGACTGGCTTCAAACCCGGGCTGCACCTCTCGGCGCCATACAGCCTGGCCGCCGACATATTTGGCCAGGAGCACCTGATCAACGCGCTCACCCATGAGCCTGATTTTGTGAAGCGATTCCTCGATCATCTGGCGGACGCAGTTCACAAACCCTGGATCGATCACTTCTTCGACAACCACCCGGACGGTTGGGTAGAGCTCTCCGATGCCTCAGGATCGCCGTTCTTCATCGGCCCACAGAACTGCAGGGACGTGGCGATCAGGTCGACGCAACGCCTCATCGCGCAGAGCCGGTGGCGGGGGAGGGTCTACGACGCGAACTACCGAGGCGACTGGGTGACCCAGGTGAAAAAGAGAAGCGGATCATCGTCGCGGCGCCGGGGTCCGAAAAAGGCCGATGGCAACACTCTGAGCCTCACCGAGTTGTTCGAAGCGAAGAACAGCGTCTGTCGGGACTATGTGATCCGTCTGGCCGATGATCGAGTGCCCGGTTCGTTCTACGTCGACAAGGCAATAGAACATTGCATTCCGCTGTTCATGGGCATCGGTGCTACTCAGATCGACCGGCACAGCATCGTCGATCTGGAAGCTGCACGCGACGACATCAGGGCTGTCACAACCGAGCATGTGGATGCGATCCGGACAGTCGCCAGGTCCATCGCCGAGGACGGATACGAGTCAAGGTTGCCTCCCTGGCCTGGCACCGTGTACTTCGAGGATGTCAGCGCCGAATCGAGCTTCGCGTTGATCGAAGTTATTGTTGAAACCGCTCTGAGCAACGGTGCCCTCTAACCCCGTCAGCGTCTGTGGCGGTGGGTCGCTCCGGCCGGCGTCCGCACCGGCATCACAGAACCACGAAGGGGGGACGTTGTGATCGACGAGATTGATCTGGTCGCGCGTCTTGGAGTGGCCCTCGCTTGTGGGCTGGCTCTGGGGGCGGAGCGAGAAGCGCGATCGAAGGTAGCCGGGGTTCGAACCCACGCCCTGGTCGCGGTCGGTGCCGCTCTGTTCACGATCTCGGGCGCGTACAGCATCGATGGCATCTCCGACCCGACGCGCGTTGCTGCGCAGGTCGCGAGCGGGATCGGCTTCATCGGGGCCGGTGCAATCATGAGAAGCGGGTTCAACATCACCGGGGTCACAACTGCGTCGACCCTGTGGTTGTCCGCGGCGCTCGGTGTTGCCGCCGGCTTCGGGATGTACGTAGTTTGCCTCTCGGCCCTGGTGATGGCCTTGGTTCTGGTCGTTGCGCTCGGGCCGTTGATGTCGCTCTTGCCGTGGAGTCGTTCGCACGGAATCGAGCTCAGGTACCACATCGGCCACGGCACGCTCGGTCCTCTGTTCACAGAGCTGGCCGAGAGTCGAGTGACCGTGCGCCGGGTACAGCTCGACGAGGAACCCGACGGCATCCGCCACGTCGAGCTGACCGTCTCGGGGAGTGAAGTGGCAGTCGGCCGGATCGTGTCCGAAATCTCCCTACGTGAGGAGATGATCCGGGCTGCGACGCGTCCCCTTTGAATCAAGGCCTGGCGGAGCAGGTGGTACCCGCTGCTTGCGGCCTGTGGAGTCACGGTACGGCTCGCCGCGGAGTGTTGAACCTCACCCCTCGTTCCAGCCTGATCGGTCTGGCCATTCTCAACTGCTTGCGCTACGGCAAGAGCTCGTCCTCGTGGGCCTCTCGGTGGACGTTTCCGAGCACCGAACCCATTCGGTATCGCGGGCGACCGGCAGAGCTTGCCCTCCTTCGCCCTATGGTCGAAGGTATGGAGCTTGCCGTCGAGCAGATCGATCGCCCGCACCGCCTCCGGGTGGAGCACTTCCCTAGAGGTGTGTATCGGGTTGTCGATGAGGGGTGTCGTTTTGCTAACACTTTGCTAACGGCAGCGAGCGGGACGCGCCGGCAGCAGGCGGAGACAAGCGGGGCGCACAAGGAGGGAACGACAGTACTTGCCGCCTCCTGCAGCAGGGGGCAACCACACACCGGGGGCCAGGGGTGAGTTCAAGTCCCCCCTCCGACACATTGTGATGTCGCGCGACATCGGAGACAGGTGTCGCACGACATTGGAGACAAGTGTGGTGGGTTTATGGGGGTTTTGGGGTTGGCACCGAATGGCAGATGCCAAATTTGTGGAGCGCGATCGGCCGTCCCGACCTTGCCGAGGACGCTCGATTCAACACGAACCCGAACCGGCTCACGAACCGTCAAGCGTTGACCGACATCATCGAGTCGTGGATGGCGACGTTCGAGACCGACGCCGAAGTCATGTCGGCACTTGAAGGCGCGCGGGTCCCCTGCGGGCCGAGCCTCTCCCCCACCGATGCCCTGACCCACCCCCACTTTGTCGAGCGCGGCCTCGTGCGGACGGTGTCCGATCCGCTCGCCGGCAACGTGCAGATCCCCGGATTCCCGTTCAAGAGCACGGACCCACTTCCGCCCGACGACCATGTCGCGCCCGCTCTCGGCGAACACAACCGAGACGTGCTGATTGGCATGGCGGGCCTGAGCGAAGCTCGAGTCACCGAACTGGAAACCAAGGGTGTGCTGGCGTCGAAACCGCACTGACGCTTGAGATGTCACAACGAACAGCCGAGGCCTGTGGGGGCCGAATATTCGGCCGTGGTGGTTGACCTGGGGAAACACGGCCGATGCTCGTCGACCGTGTCTCACCTTCCCAACTCGCGGTCCTACGTCGACAGATCGACCGGCCAGCCCTCAACGACGCCGACCCGACCCTGCTCGGCGCGTCGCCGCCGCACTCCCCCGCCCACAACGAGCCGGCTGGATCGTCACCCCCGACACGCTCCTGCGATGGCATGACAACCCGTCTCCCGCCACTGGACACAAACCACCCGACGCCCCGGCCGACCAGCCACCGCCCCGGAAATACGGCAGCTCATTCTCCGGTTGGCATCGGAGAATACATCGACCACTACAAGAGCCACCGGCCCCACCACTCGCTCGACCAGCGACCGCCACTGAAGAAGTCTGTGACCGTTTGTCGCATTCATCGCGGCCAGCGCCTTCCATACGCATGAGCAGCACACACGAAACCACCACGGTCGGCACTCAGGTGCTCCCCGATCCTGCGCTCCGGCCAACGATCACAGTCGATGTGGCAGCCTCTCTACTAGGCGTATGCAGAGCCTCGATGTATCAGGCTGTCGAGGAAGGCGCGTGTCCGACCGTGCGCATCGGGCGTCGAATCCTCGTGCCTACGGCACCCTTCGTCCGCATGATCGGTATTGTGGGAGATGGCTCGTCGGAAGTTCCATCGATATGAGTCCCAGCGTAGTGGGTCCCTACAGCCAATGGACAAGGCCTTTAACCTGGATCCACCGACGGGTTTGTGGGATCGTCGGGTTGGGGCCGGGTGGCCGTTGGGCTGGTGCGTGTGTGCGGGCCTGGCGCGTTTTGGGGCGTGCGGGACTGGAGTGCGGGGCTGTGGCGGGT
>JAKZTU010000011.1:0-4299 GCA_047516945.1 Acidimicrobiales bacterium | reverse complement strand
TTGCCCTCAGCCAACTTGCGGATGATCTGCTCGGGCGTATGACGCCTGCGCTTCTTGGTCATGGTGTTCATGTTCCTCCTCGCCCATTCTGGGGCATTGGAGTCGCACAACAGCTGGACCACTATCAGGGGCTCACGTCACGGCGAGATCGCGGCGACGCTCAACAACATCTACCGCGAGTACGACCTGCTCAAGTATCGCTCGTTCGGATACGGCCACAGCTTCGGTGTGCTCTGCCACTACTACGGGCGCGAGGCGGGTGTGGAGCTACGGGAGGACATCGAGACAGTCCTTGCGCCCGGCATGGTCGTCTCAATGGAACCGATGATCATGATCCCCGACAGCCAGCCTGGTGCCGGCGGCTACCGCGAGCACGACATTCTCGTCATCAACCACGACGGCTCGGTCGACAACATCACAAGTTTCCCCTACGGCCCCCAACACAACATCGTGCCCTCGGCCTGAAAGAGCGCAAGCCGGATGGCGATTCTCCATCAAGCAAGGAAGATGGCCCAAAGCCTTGATCGCGTCAGACTGTCAATCCATCCGCGTTGATCAACAAACGATATACCCTGAAATGGAGGCAGAAACGGCGGACTGAGGTCGGGCCGCGCCGCCAGATCGACAAAAAGGAGGATCCGTTAGCGATGCGTGTCCAAGTGTTCGTCGACGAGTCCCAACGCAAGCATTACATAATCTGTGCAGCAATCATCTCCCCAAACCATCTTGCGCAAGTCCAGACTTCGTTACACAAGTTGTTGCTCCCCGGCCAGCGTCGCTTGCACTTTGTCGATGAGAGTAAGCAACGTCGCCAGAAGTGCCTGACAGCCATGGCCGAACTGCCCGTACAAGCACGGATATACGCATCCCCCCATAACGAATCTGTCGCTCGCAAGTTCCTCCTAGACCATCTGCTCAACGATCTGATCCCACTACAGTGCGAACGATTGGTCATCGAGAGTCGCGGGGTGAACCAAGACACACGCGAACGCAGTCAGATAGCTGCGGCGATCAGGAACGGCGCTGCACCACAGGTGATCTATCACCACATGAGGCCGCACGAGGAGCCATTGTTGTGGGTGGCGGATGCGATCGCGTGGGCTTACGGAGCTGGTGGAGAATGGCGATCGCTCGTGGAGCCGCAAGTCGACTATGTCAAGAGGGTCTGATTGCGAGAAAGCGCAAGGCCCGGCTCCTCTCCGTCCGGAGAAGTACCGGGCCCCACTTCCCAAAGCTAGTGCTCTAGGCCCCTACATTCTGCCGCCGCACCACGAGAAATGTCAACCGCAATATCGGAATCGGCAGCGAAAATCCCGATATCACGTCGAACGCGGGGACAGACTGCTCCAAGGCTGGCTCGATACAATGTAACGCCTTCAAAAGGTGTGACCCGGGTAATCTCCTGGCTTGGGCGATTCGTCACACGCCGACCCTGCAATTCGCCAAAATGGAGCAACCTGTGAGTACTGACATGGACAGACTTGTGACATGGCACAACGGGGAGAAGAGGGAGGCGGTCCGGGCGAGCCCGATGGTGGTGCAGTGTCGGCGGGTTAAACCTTCGACTACGGCGGGTTATTCGAATTCGGAGGATCGGGAGCCGAGGTTGGTTGCGTTCTCGGAGACCGTGCGTCGGGTGGCCTCGTCGAACCCGTCGGGGTTGCTGGCACGTACTTCCAGGGTGATTTCCACATTCGGGCCGAGTCGGGCGGTCACATGTTCGGCGATCTCGCCTAGCTGTTTGATGCAGCGAACCGGGTCCAATTGGAACTCGGCGTAGAACTCGGTCAGTCCTGAAGGTGCGCCGGTTGCGCCTTCCGCTGAACCAGCAGGATCAGTGCCACCGGCCTTGGCACCGGTATCACCGCTGGAGGTTTCTTCTGCCGGAGCACCCGTGTCGGGTTCGGGGTCTGCGGGCGGGGGCAGACTGTCCGGGCGGATCAACAGGCCGCTGTGTGTTGGCGTCACATGTTGGGCCGTGCGGACACCGAGCCAGCGTTCACCATCATGCACGTCTGCATAGGCGAACGTCGTCTTCTCCCAGTCAAAGTCCGCCACCCCGCCTGAAAGAGCGTCGGCCATCACCTCGAACGACCCCAATCTCGGCATGTGACAGAAGCGGGCATAAGTAGACCAGAGTTCACCGACCGCCAAGTCCCCGCGGTCGGACCACAATTCGCCGCGGTCGATGTCCATCCGCACCCGCACGCCGCTGTATTTCGAGATGAGTTTCTCCTCGCTTCGCAGCTTGCGACTGGCACGAACCGCAATTGTGTCTTCTCCTGCAGCGCGGCTTGTCTGCCACACGATCTCAGAGGTCCCTGGCAATTGCTCTGGGGTGAGGACCAGAGTGAAAGTCTCCGCGATGAGCGACTCAACCTGCTTCTTGGAGTCGTCGAGCTTGGTCTGCGCCTGGCGAAGCTGATGCGCTGTCAGTTGCAGATCGTCACCGCCTTCGGCAATCGAACGCCAGGCGAGGTGTGCACGAGCGGCATCCAGCAGCTCACCGACTCGGTTGGTGCCCGGTGCAACGAACACCAACAGATTGCGGTTCAGCCGCGGCCCCGCGTCTCGTTTGGCGAGAATCTTTTCCGCCATCTCGATCGCCTTGGATCTGTCGTCGCCTGTGGAATGCGTGAACTTGGGCGCCAGCACAACAAGCCGCACGCCGTCGTCGTTGTCGGGTACATCACCCGGGCCTTCCGCAAACACTTGCACCGCGTGGAAATCTCCGCGGTCACGCTGCTCGGCCACCATCCTCCGCGCCAGATCCTCGGCGTCACGCTCGTCGTAGTTGGAGGCTCGGTCCTCGGCGATTCGGGTGACGTTGGGAACAAGTGAGTACCAGTACTGGGAGCCGTCGACATACAGGTGTGTCGCCCGGTCCGATAGCCGTCGCAGGGCGTCGGAGAACTGACCGAGAGACTCGCCAGGTTGAGCGCATCCGAGTGTCACCGACTTGATGTCGACACCGCGTTTGCCGTCGGGGCGCGGCGCGGAACTCATGTACACGGTGCGCGCGGCGCGACGGGTAGCCGAGAGTCGCCCGAAGTGGGGAAACTCGCTGTCGATATGCAAAGGCAGAGCGTTTTCGCCGTCTACGTCGGATTTAATGACTGGATCCCAGCCTTCGTCGAGGTACTTCTTCATCTCGCTCACCAATGGCCCGGAGTCCATCGGCAAGCTGGCCGGCATGATCATGAGCGATCGGTCGTCGCGCTGCCATAGCTGCGATATCACTAGCGCCATCAACCGCAACACTCCCCTGGTGCGCTGAAACTTCTCAAGTGCCGACCAGTCCACGAACAGGCGGTCGAACAGTTCCGGGTGTATCGGGTAGGAGAGTTCCATGCGACGCCGGTATTCGCCTTCTCCGACTCTGGGAGGGAACTCTTTGGCGTGCTTGCGATACATCTCGCTGAAGGCCCGGATCACCCCGTCTCGAACCTTGGCCTGCTCGGCGGTGATCGGGTCGAACAGGCGACGGCGCACGATCTCGAAGGACTCGTCGGGTGATGCCGGTTGCCATTGCGCCGCCTTGCGGGCCACGACGTTCTTGAGCCTCTCTAGTGCCGTGCGCCCCCTGGGACCGCCCGTCTCGATGTCCGATGCCGGAATGGCGATCAGCACCACCACATTGGGCACAGCCGCCGCCGCTTCGGTCAGCGCTTGCGCGAACGTGAACTGCGTGTCGAAGTCGCCTCCCGCCCGCCGTTTGGCATTCTCGTCGGAGCTGTCGTTGAGTTGGCGGGCATACGCTACCCACTCGTCGATCAGCACGACGGCTGGGCCGAACTGCTGGAACAGTGTTCGCAGCGCAGCACCGGGGTTGGTTGCAGCCTCGTCGTCGACGCGCACCAATTCGTAGGCTTCCCGTCCGCCGAGTTGGTAGGCGAGATGGCCCCACAGAGTGTGGAGGCTGACCCCAGGTTCCACGACTTCGGGCTTTGAAGGCGAGATCATCTGGCCGACGAGAACCGCCCGGTTGATCTGTGGCGGAAGCGACAGTCCTTGCGCTGCCAACACATCGCCGACACCGGGCATTTCTGCGGCCGGTTCGCCTGATGCCAGGTGGTACAGCGCGATCATGGAGTGGGTCTTGCCGCCGCCGAAGTTGGTCTGCAGTTCGATCACGGGGTCGCCGCCTTCGCCTGAGAGTCGGCGTGCCGCCCCCGCGAGCATGTCGTCCAAACCCTGAGTGATGAAGGTACGGGCGAAGAAGGCGCGGGGATCCTGGTATTCCGACTCGGCGTTGCCGCGCAACACTTCAAATAGATCGGCTGCAAACTCGGCCTGGTC
>JAKZTU010000010.1:0-73320 GCA_047516945.1 Acidimicrobiales bacterium | reverse complement strand
CTTGTTGCCTTCGATCTTTGACACCAAAGCCCAAGACATGTGGTTGGGGCGTAAACAACGCACCGCTAGTGAAGCTCAACGGGTCGCGTTGATCGCGCGTGATCAACACTGCATTGGTTGTAGCGCGAACCCGTTGTGGTGTAGAGCTCATCACATCATCTGGTGGTCAAAGAACGGACCCACCGACGTAGACAACCTGGTGTTGGTATGCGATGACTGCCACCAAAAAATCCACGACCACGGCTGGCAAGTCTACAAACACCCCGAAACCGGCAAATACCAACTCAAACCCCCCAACCCAACCAAGACAACCAAGACAACCCAGCCGGTAATACGAGCACAACCCGGACCGAGCAACCCAGACCGCGCAAACCGGACCGAGCAACCCAGACCGCGCAAACTGGACCCAGCAAGCCAGACCGGACCCAGCAAGCCAGACCGGACCGAGCAACCCAGACCGGACCGAGCAACCCAGACCGCGCAAACCGGACCCAGCAAGCCAGACCGGACCGAGCAACCCAGACCGCGCAAACCGCGCAAGGCAGCTCAATGAGGACCGCGCCAGACCGGACCGAGCAACCCAGACCGACCCAGACCGGACCGAGTAAGGCGTAGCGGGGTCAACGCGGCGGGGCACAGTCAAGCCGACTTGCTGAGGCAGAAACCCCAACCGGTAAAACCGACACAACAGAGCATTACCCGACCGACTTCCCGAGGCGAGACAGGGGCCGATCAGTGAAGGGAGCGCCCATGAGTCCAGGATCAGGGACGGAAGGTCAGGCCTCGGTAGCTGGGGGTGAAACCGGCGGATTGGAGACGGGCGACCCAGGGAGTTTCACGAATTGCGACACCATCGACTTTGGCGATTTCCAAGGACCGCAAGCCAAAGCTCGCAGCGGAGATATGTACAACACGCGGGTGCGCTGCAAGCGATCATCGGGCAAGGGCTCAAGCGATAGGCGGTCAATAGCCCACAAAAACTCCGAAAGAGTCTTACCCGATCCGGTGGGGGCGAGGATAATCAGTCCCGAACCGGCTCCGAGAAACGATGCAGCGGATCGACCATCCCCGCACGCTAGCCAGCCCAACCCGCCTTGTTGTCTTTAACGGAACCAGTCATAGACACCAAATCGTTATGGAAACAGCGGGGTTCCTTTGTTCTAGACTGCGAAGTATGGACGACTACGAGTCTCCGGAGTGGCACCCCGCGTTCGAGGAATACTGCGAGACGATCTACGAACTTGACGAAGACGATCTGGATGTCATCCAAGCTCGGATCGCAGACCGTCTTGAGGTGTCGCGCCCTTCGGTGTCTGAGATGGTCAAGCGCATGGAAGCCGAAGGCTTAATCCAGATCGGCGACCAGATCACCCTCACCCCACAGGGGATGCACCTTGCCGAAACGGTTGTGCGTCGGCATCGTCTCGCCGAGCGCTTCCTGACTGATGTGCTCGGCCTGAACTGGGCTCAGGCCCATCTAGAAGCAGGGAAATGGGAGCACATCATCTCTCCCACCGTCGAAAAAGCCATGATGACGCTGCTCCACGAACCAACCACCTGCCCACACGGCAATCCCATTCCAGGTTCGGACTACGAAACACCAGATCTTGTCGCACTCGACACCATCAAAATCGGCCAGGACCTAACCATCCGGCGCATCACCGAAGAACTTGAGTTCACCGAAGGAATGCTCGACTTCCTCGAACAGTCGTCGATCGTCCCTGGATCAACCGGTCAGGTAAGCGCCAAATCTCCCGACGGGACTTCCACAGTCGTCATCGACGGAACCCCCGTAGTCGTAGGCGGATTCGCCTCCGCCCGAATCTTGGTGAGCGCTTCCTAACCGCCGCCAGCGAGCTCGCGGAACTGCGCTAACAGTTCGTCGATGCGGTCTTGGGCTACGGCCCAAGCGCTGCGTTCGGGAGGATCCGCGGCCAAAGCCTCCTGCGACAAGCGGAACTGACGATCAAGTTCGGTGAGCAGGTCTACGAGCGTGTCGGGGAGTTCATCACCGGGAACGGATGGGTCATCGGGGTCCAAGGTGTCATCAGGATCGGATGTGTCATCAGGAGCAGGTGTGGCTGGGCGATCCACAACGCCGTCACCAGCCGCGACACCTTCGCCGTTCACGTCACCAAAGGCAACTCCGACCACATCGGAGAAGTCCTCCCCGGGGAATAGCTGCTGCAATGCCTCGTTGAGATTTCGACCGATGCCGATCTGCTGGGTCTCACCAATGATCGCGGCGATCACAAACTCCAGATTCGGCACACTCGTGCCCTCTGCCGACACATACAACGAACGAACCCACAAAATCGAGTTATCAATCGGCAACAAAACCAGATCGCTGAAATCAACTTGCGAGCCGGCCTGATCCAGCAAAGTGAGTCGGGTAGTGATCTCCTGGGTCTGAGCGATACCTGAAGCCACCAAGACCGGACCCGGCGCAGCTGAGTTCGTCAATTCGTAGGTAACTAGACGAGAGGATCCGTCAGAGCGCGTCTCACCCACCATGAACGCTTCAAGTTCTTTGCGGTCATCGTTCTCGTCGAACGGGACAAAAGATCGGAGCGTGACAAAGGACGGATCGTCCTCGCCCGGCAACTGCAACAATGTGTAGTAGGGACTGACCCGCTGTTCACGGAAGCTGATGATCCCCTGCTCGTCAGTTGAGGACTCCACCGTCCCACCAGCCAAAACCGATCGGCCCGGATCCTGAGCCACCGCCCAACGTTCGGTACCGACGAGCAAACTCACAGGATTCTCGATCTGATACGTCGAGTACATGTTGGTCTGAACCCGGAACAGGTCTTGCGGGTAACGCAGATGTTCCTTCAACTCATCGGGCATTTCCGAGAAGTCGCTGAACAAGCTCGGGAAAGCCGATCGCCAAGCCTCAATGATCGGATCCTCGATCGGCATCACGTAAAACGCCACATCACCGTCGTAAGCGTCAACCACGGCCTTCACCGAGTTACGCACATAGTTGAAGCGCGGACCAGCCAAGCCACCCCGCTGCAGCCTGTCGTTCTCAGATCGCTGCGAGTACGGGTATCTGTCGGTTGTGGTGTAGGCGTCGATCACATAGTGGATGCGGTCGTCCAAGATCACCGGGTACACATCGCTGTCGTACTCCAGGAACGGTGCAAGCTTCTCCACCCGGTCACGCACGTCACGCACATAGATCACTCGGGTGTCGCTGTCAACGAAGTTGGATATCAGCGGCTCGATCTGACCGAAGCGGAACGAGAACGCCAGCTGACGCACAAGCCCACCGAGATTGACCCCCGCCGAACCCTGGTAGTTGCCGAGGACGTCACCACCATCGTTGGCGACGTAGTCGACCTCATCAACCGTTGTACCTACCAGGGAGTAACCGCCCATGTCCTCGCCGTGGTAGATCTGCGGAACCCCGAAATCCAGTTCGATTGAGTCGACGACATCGTTGGTGATTGTGGAAACCAAGAAATCTGGGCGCCCCTCGTCGGTTGTTGCGTTGGCACTAGCCATCGCCAAGCCGTATCCGTGAGTGACACGGACGTGTTGTCGCTCCCAGTTGGCTGAGTCTTCACCTTTCAACTCGCGCGCTCCCATGATCACTTGGCGCAGTTCACCATCGACCACATAACGGTCTGTGTCGAGCGTCGGCTCCAGTGCTCCGCTCCCCGGCACCGCATCTTCACCAAGGAACCGATAGAAGCCGCGTTCGGCTTGGAAGCGCTCAAACGTGGCATGAACCGTGACCGGATCAAGCACTCGCGCATTCTGGACAGTCACGGCGTTGTTGCGGATCTGATCAGCGGTGAGATTCTCGGAATAATCGAACGGGTTGACGTCCATGTCCTCAAGACCAAAAGCATTGCGGGTGGCTTCGATGTTGCGTTCCGCGAATTCTGCTTCGCGGACGGTCTCGTTGGGGTCAACCTGAAACCTCTGCACAAATGCCGGGTAGATACCACCCACCACAATCGCCACAAACGCCCAGAGCCCAATAGCAAGTACCGGAAGAGTCCACCCCCGTCGCCACAAGTTGACAACCAACAAGACGACTGCACACAACGAGATTGCCATCAGCAAGTACAACGCTGGAATCTGCGCATTGACATCGGTGTAGAACGCTCCATCGAGGACACCGCGAGTAGATGTCGTCAGCTCATATCGGGCCAGCCAGTAGTCCAATGCTTTGATGACGGCCAGGACCGCCAAAATCGCTGAGAGATGCACTTTCACGATCGGTTTGGCTCGTTCGCCTCCGATCACACTGATGCGAACCGATCCGTTGAGGTAATGCGAGATCGCGGTAACGATCAGCAGGATCACGAAAGCCGCGAAGGCCCAGCCGACCACATAGCTCAAGAACGGGAGTTGGAAGACATAAAATCCGATGTCGGCACCGAACTGAGGATCGGGAATCCCGAACTCCTTGCGGTTTACAAAAAGCAGCCATTCTTCCCACTGGCTCGGCACTCCCGCCGCGGCCATCAGCGCAAAGAAGAACGAAAGGGCCGTGCGCAACAAGAAGTAACGCCCCCCGACCGTGGCGTGGTACCGGGAGATCAACTCTTCTTCAGGCCCCGGAGGTCTGTGCGTGGGCGCGCTGCGATCGGAGATGAAGAGGTTCAGCCACATCAGCGCGAAGAAGACCGCGCCGAATATCAGCGTCAGAATGACCTTGGCAGCGAGCACCTGGCGCCAGACCGAGGCACGGTTGAGCGCATCGAACCACAGGTAATCGGTGTAGAAACTGGCGACTCCGCGCAGCGACAAGAGTCCGAACAGCAAAGCAACCACGACTCCTAAGGCGATAAACCGTCCTTTGCGACGAAACCGTCCAGCCCTTGGGTTAATTATGTCCTCAACGTCAGTCATCGGACCTGAGGCTAGCGTCCCGAAACCTGAGCCGAACCTGATTAGCTGAATCAGGCAGTAATTCAGCTAATCATCCAGCTATTGAACCAACAACTCAATCAGCCGATGGCTTACCCGATCAGTTCCTAGACCTCGAGTTGGCAGGTGCACATGGGATGGGCTGGAGGAAATCGGTCACCGGTCGGGAACTTGTCGCCGGCGACCACTTCGCCAGCCAAGACATTGTCTGCACAATCCGCACCGCAGGAACCGTCAGCGTTTACCACCCAGCGCACTGTTCGATTGGCCTTGTCTTGGTGGGCTTTGTCGATCTTGACGAGGCCATCGACTGCGACCGAAGCCGCCGAAGCGGCATCGTTCAGGTGCCGAGAACGGGCCTCACGATACAGCGCTCGAACCGCGTCGGAGAGTTCTTCTTCGCCGTCAAATTGCTCAGCGATGTTCGCGAGCCGTCGTCGTACAGGCTCAAGTGCGATCACATGAATGTTGGCCAGCGCTGGCGTCAGGTCGAGTTCCGTAGGGCCGCCAAGCGAGACGCACTGTTCTCGGAGGGCTGGAATAGCGGCTTCATCGTATGAAGCATTGTGTCTTGCTTCTTCGTCGAAACTAGTCATTGCAGCCGCTCCGCTGCACCGGATTCCGTCAAGCAATGAACCCTGCTCTTCAACCAGAACCTTCTTCATGGCTCTTGCCGCCGCGTCGGCCGCGCGTTTGCGAACGGCACCGTTTGAATCAGCCATTGCGTCGGCGGTGGGCTCAGGATCTCCGCTGGCCTCGGACTTCGAACTCTGGGGAGGCTCTGCGACCTGCTCGGGAGCAGACTCCGACTCGGTTGCTGCTCGCGAAGAGCGTAGACGAGCAAAAACGTCTCTGGCGTTTCGGGGAAGGTCGTCGCTATCGGTCTCGGAAACAGATTCGGATTCTGACTCTGCTTCGCCTTCTGCTTCTATTTCGGCTTCGGCCTCTGCTTCGACTTCTGAGCGGGGTTCATGTTCGGGTTGCGGGTCGGGTTCCGCTTCGGGTTGTGACAACTCAGCGGATTCGTCAGCCCCGGACTCGTCCGCAGCGGTATCCTCGGTGTTGACACTGAGAGCATCTAGATGGTCCAGAGCCTCCATTTCACCGGTCGTGAAGGTGTCACTGATCGGCCCGGGGAGCGGGGAATCGGCGACCAATGGATGCCCCACCAACCTGCCCGCTTCGATTTCAGCCTCAAGATCATCGGTAGTGGGCGTAGGTTCTGAAGAAATCCGCAGGCCGGCGCGATTCGCGGCCGTGCGGGCCTCGGGCACAGAAGTCACCAAATCTTCGATAGCTGTATCGAGACTGGTTTGAACCGTGGTCAAAGCATCGAGTAGCCGATCCCGCCCGGCTCGAAGTTGCTCGATCTGGGTACGGCCGGTCTGTCGCTTTCGGGCAAGATCGCGCAACATGCGCTCTCTTACCGTCTGGGCCTCATTGACCATCTCACGGCCATGATTGCGACTTTCTTCAACGATTTCCTCAGCTTCAAGCCGCGCCGACGCTACTAGCTCAGTGGATTGGGCGGTGGCGTCTGCAAGCACAGATTCAACAGCAGAGCGCGCCTCGTGGCTCATCGCCTCAGCTTCGCTTTCAGCTCTCTCAATCCGACTTGCTGCTGCGTTGTGAGCTGCCTCAAGCACGCTGCTCACTTCGACTCCGAGTATCTCGGTGACCCGTCGTGCATCCGTATCGCCCCGACCGGCTTGTTGGGATTCGGTCAGCCTCCCGCTCAATTCGTTGCAGAGACGTTGTAGTCGACGGATCTCTGATGCCGCTGCTTGAAGCTGGGAACGCACCTCGGTGGGGTCGAACCCCCGCCTCGTGATCGGAAAAGACCTCAACTCAAGGTCACCCGGGTCGATCGCCTCATCGCTGAGCGAATCACTGGTTAGGGGCGCGCTCTCAGGCTCGGCGTCCGGCGTCTCGGTCACGCCCAATATCGTAGGAGCCGGGCTAGCACTATTGGGGAATACCCCAACGATCAGTTCTCAACCAACTCGGTTCTTAGTGAGCCATTTCTACAAGTCGAGGTGGAGGTCGTCGGTGTCGCCACCGAGTTCGGCAAGAGCCTCTATCGCCTCGTCAAGAGTCGACACCCCGAAGACTCTCATATCGCCGGCTTGGGCTTGTGCATCTTCAAGCAAGCCTTCGGGGACAATGAAGGCAACTGCCCCAGCGGAGCGTGCCGCCACAGCTTTTTGACCAACACCGCCGACATTGCCAACTACCCCTCCCACAAAGATCTGGCCCGTGACCGCGATTCGCTGGTTCCCGGTGAGTTCACCCTCGGTCAACGAGTCGATGATGGCAAGCGCGAAAGCGAGTCCGGCTGACGGTCCACCGGTTGAACCAGTGTCAATACTTACATCAATCGCCATCGACAGATCCTCAATCCGCGGGACGATCTCGCCAATACCGATATAAGCGCCCTCGAGCCCCTCGGGGTGTTCACCCCAGACAATCGAGACATCTCGTATTTCAACCGTGTCGCTGTTTTCCACGGTCACAATGCCGGTCTCCCCGGGAATCTTGTTGGTCAGTTCATCACGCAGTGATTGCAGCGAATCAATCTCGACACCATCAACCGCAACGATGACATCACCGACCGTCAGCAGGCCATCAACCGGGCCACCACTGACGATGACGTTGAACCCCACGCCGGTTTCGTTGACTGGCACCCCTAGATGCTCCAAAGCAGCAGTAATCGCATCGTCTTTGGAGCGGCTCATCATTTCGAGGTTGCGGGTCCGATTCTCTTGCGGAGTTCGGTCACCCAGAATGTGTTCCAACGGTTGTAACTCAAAGTCGTCATTGATCTCAGACTCAATCCACTCGAACACCGAAACATCTAAATCAACCGCAACGGTGGTAAAAAGAAAGTCGCCTTCGGGCCGGAACACACGGTGCCCCTCGATCTCCACTCGGTCGCTGACGGGTCGTGCCGACCCGGGCCTCGTGACTGCCGCTCCCTTGTCAACGAGCGCCTGGCCCGGAATGACCCGCCCCAGTGTTTGAGCCGAAACGACCAAAGACGCTCCAAAGAGCACGATCGCCGTCAGCAATCCCCACAAGCCCCGTTTCAACCAGGAGCGGCGCCGTTGCCGGCGTGCAGGCACCGCCACATCGTGACCCGGCGTCGAGCCTTCCAGGTCGTCCTGTAGCATTGGAACGGACGTGCTCACCTCATTCATCGTGTTTGTGTTCGTCCTAGCGACGGTAGATCTTATTGGCCGCGCTGCGCGACCACAATTGAGACTTCAGCCTGCCAAAGCCACAACCAACTATGACAGTGCGCATCGCCCGACCCAACTAGAATCCATCCGGCTCGCCGTCTGGTTAGCCACTTCAAACCGTGGTGATGAACACTCAGGACCCCGCCACAACCAGCCATCCGACCTGGTCGTGAGTTCACTGCGAGCCGTGGGAATCTTGCGGCGAACGGTGGAGCGTCCCGTTGTCGGACCCAAGGCATATGTTCGACTCTGGCAACGTCTGCGTTCGCTGATAGTGCTAGCCGCGATCGTCGTAGGTTTGGGTATCGCTGTGGCCGTTGTGATTGGCGTCATCGTTGTTGGGCTCGCGTTCTTGTTGGAGAACGCGATCTCCTGACCATCATGACGGGGTCCAAGGCTGCGCAACGACGACGAGTTGCGGCGTTGGCCGGATATCGCGGCGACATCGGCACAGCCGAGGCGGCTCAAATCGATCCCGATCCGAAGGTACGTATCGCCGCGCTTCGCTCTCTCGCGAGGCTTGAAGTCACGACCGAAGAGCAGCTTACTAAAGCCCTCAACGACACCGAACCAACGGTTCGCATCGCGGCGATCGAAATAGCAGCCAACCATGCACAACCAATGCTGGAGCACCTACTGAACGACGGAGATTCGACGGTTGTGGAAACCGCCGCGTGGGCGCTCGGGGAACGTGAGACAGCCAGCGAAACGATTATCGATCAGCTGTCGCAAGTCGCTCGCAATCACCACGATCCGCTTGCTCGGGAGAGCGCCGTTGCCGCGCTCGGGGCTATCGGAGATGATCGAGGCCTGCCCGCGATCCTTGATGCGACCCAGGACAAAGTGGCGGTTCGACGCAGGGCTATCATCGCGCTGGCCGCGTTTGAAGGTCCCGAAGTCTCCGCTGCCTACCAACGAGCACGAAAAGATCGCGACCGCCAAGTCCGCGACGCAGTCGAAGAACTGCTGGGACCCGTCGAAGAGGACTGACGAGAGAGGACTGACGAGAAAGGACCGATGTCCTCAGCGACCTCGCCTGTCAGCGCCCCCAGCCTTCATGAACATCACCTGAACTGACTCGTAGTGCTCAATCACCCGACCCGCTCCAAAGGCAACGGCTTCAAGCGGGGACTGCACCAACTGCACCGGAACATTTGTCTCGCGAGACAGCCTCTGATCCATGCCCCTCAACATTCCACCGCCACCCACCAAGTGAATACCCTGCACAATGAGGTCCTGAGCGAGTTCAGGCGGCGCCTGAGCAAGACAGGAGAGCACCGAATCGACCATCGCCGCAACCGGCTCCTCTATCGCCCTGCGGATCTCAATCGGCGTCAAAACGATGGTCTTCGGCAATCCGCTCATCATTTCGCGACCGCGTACCTCCGCGTTGACTTCGTTTTCGGTTGGAGCAGCCGAACCCAAGACAATCTTGATGTCTTCCGCGGTACGCTCTCCGATCGCAATTCCATACTGGCGGCGGACATATGCCTGCACCGCGCTGTCGATGTCGAACGAGCCAACCCGCACCGCTTCAAGCGCAACTACTCCGCCAAGAGACAGCAAGGCACTTTCTGTGGTTCCACCACCGATGTCAACGACCATGTTGCCAATCGGTTCATTGATCGGAAGGTCGACACCAATTGCAGCCGCGACCGGTTGTTCAATGAGTTGCGCATCAGCGGCTCCCGCTCCTCTGGCAGCATCGGTTACGGCCCGTCGTTCGACAGCGGTGATCGCAGAAGGCACGCAAATCACCACGCGAGGGCGATTAAGGCGGCTTACCCCCACGCGCTGCAAGAGAAGACGGATCATCCGCTGCGTAACATCGAAATCGGTGATCGCGCCTTGACGAAGAGGGCGTACCGCCACGATATGGCTCGGTGTCCGCCCGATCATCTGCCACGCTTCGCGGCCAGTGGCGAGCACCTTCTTGGTGCGGCTATTCACCGCGATCACGGACGGCTCGTTCAAGACGATGCCCTCCCCTCGGGCGTACACCAGCGTGTTCGCGGTGCCCAAGTCGATCGCTAAGTCACGTGCCAGAACTCAACTCCTCGCCAGAATCGGGGTCAAATGGGACGATCCCGGTTGGTTGTTCAACCGTTGGTGAGCTATTACGCGGAGCGAGCACTCTCAGATACTCACCGAAAGTAGGCGGGGCCGTCGTCCTGGCACGATGCCACAACCACAGAATCAGTGAACCTACGATCGCAATCGCAACGGCCACCACGAGAAAACCGACTGCGCTACTCATGAGTCGAGCTTTGTCAAATGTTGCGCTTCAAGTCCCCAAGACTCACCGTCAGCCCAAATCTCCCTCTTCCAAATCGGCACGGTTGCTTTGAGGGCGTCGATTCCATAGCGGGCCGCAGCAAACGCCTCAGGTCGGTGAGGAGACGAGGCCACCACCACAACCGACGACTCACCCAGCTTCACCACGCCCACTCGATGCAAGAGCACAATCCTCCCCGGAGCGGACCATCTCTGACGCATTTGCCCAGCGATCTCTTCTAGTATCGGCACAACATAGCGATCATAAGCTTCGTATTCGAGCCGTTCAACGCATTCTCGCCCCTCAGCATGATCTCTAGCTGTTCCACTGAACAAGACAACTGCACCGCAACTGGGAAGTACCGCCCAATCGACGGCTTGACCCACCGGAAGCGTTTCTTCGGTCAGTCCCAGCCAAGTATCGGAGTCGGTTGGCGGAGCGAGCATTCCATGAGTCGGCATTCTGTAATGGTACGGCTCCAACCCTGGGTCCGTCACGCTCCGGTGCGGCGGACTCTGCTTACTCGCCGCAACAACCACACCAAAACCCCGAGTCCTCCCAGTACTCCCAACGCCGCGATCGCCAAAGCCAACTCTTGACGCCGACGCGCCGACACCCAATCAAGTGGACCCGGATTGTGCGAAACAACCCATGCTTCCTCATTTGAGTAAGCCGGCTCCCAACCGAGCGCTCGAAGGCGATCACTGGCGATCACCCAAGAATGCGACGTGTAGGGCACGACACCGGGCGGAATAGGAGCCAGTCCCGCCTGCCACCGGACAGCGGCAAGACCTCGAGCCATCCACAACGGGACACGCAGTCTCGGTTTGGGTCCTTCGAGATCACGGAGCGAGTCAGGTGGAATCCAACCATCGGGTGCAACATTCAACGGGCCGTCAGCACGACACACAACCGCGGTCATTACCGCACTGACCAGGTCATCAATGTGGAGGTACTGCACGGGGGGGTCGCCATCGGCAGCAACTCCAAGTCGAGCGCTATGAAGCACCCGGGCTAATTGCCCCAAATCGTCGTCGGTAACGATTGCTGTTGGACGCAAAACCGAAACCGCTGTGGACCGATGAGCTGTCTTCCATTCAGCTGTCATCTTTTCGATCTCCGCTCGCGCTACAGCCCACGAGAAGTCGGGGTTGGGGCGTAATGGAGCGTCCTCGGTTAGCGGAATCGGGTTGGCGGTACGAGCGCCATAGACCAACGCCGTTGACAGAAGCACGAGCTGACCGACCCGGCAATCCGCCGCTGCGTCCAGGATCCGCTTGGCTATCAGCAAGTCCAACTCATCAGATTTAGGATTTGTTTTACCCGGAGTACCCCGAGAACTCAGATGCACGACTGTATCGGCATCACAAAACAAGGATCTGAGGTCTGCGAACTCCAGATCAACCCGCTTGATCTCGACTCCCGGTGGCAGCGAGGGCAGTTTCGTTCGGTCAACCGCTAGCACGTCAAAGCGCGGCTGCGCGCTGGTTAGTTTCGCTACGACCCGCGCCCCAACGTCTCCTGCCGCGCCCGTGACAACGATTTTGTTCATCAGCAGCCACACCAATAAGGGAGGATCGACACCGTCACGCATCTACGATGCCCGCATGAGCGACGATCTGCCACCTGACGGCGAATCGCTCGGCGCGTTTCTTGGTGAGATCATGAAGATGCTGTCCGGTGCAAGCGGCTCTTCACCCAACTCAGCGCGTGATCTCGCCCGCTCAATCGCCACCGGTGGAGAATCCGAACCCAATATCGATCCCCGCGAGCGGATCACGATCGAGGAGTTGGTGCGCGTAGCTGAGTTGCAGGTCCAGTCGGAGACACAACTAGTGGTGGCTCGCGGCGCAGCCTTGAGAGTAGACGTTGTCAACCGCACGCAGTGGGTCGACAGCACGATCGAGCACTATCGACCATTGCTAGGAGCAATCGCCTCATCGATATCGACAGGCTTGCCAACACCCGACGACCTCTCTGAAAACGACCCGATGCGCCAGATGATGGCAGGACTTTCTCAGATGCTCGAATCGATGTTGCTTACTATGACGACCGGTTCGATGGTTGGTGAACTGGCGCGGATTGCTTTCGGAGGTTTTCACCTACCGCTCCCGCGCCCAACGAACGCTCCGTTACTGATTCTGCTTCCAAACGTTGACCGATTCGGGCAGGAATGGTCTCTCGACCCCGACGATCTCCGGCTCTGGGTGTGCCTCCACGAGACAGCTCACCGGGCTGTGCTAGGAGTTCCCCATGTGAACGAGCGCTTGAGTGACTTGCTGCAACGCCATGCCAGTGCTTTTGAGCGCAATCCCGAGGTACTGAACGACCGCCTCGGCAGCTTCGACCTGAGCGCAGGTCCAGAGGCTTTCGCAGAGTTGAACAAGACGCTCAGCGATCCCGAGATGATTTTCGGTGCGGTCCGTTCCCCAGCGCAAGCGGCGCTCGAACCTGAGATCACCGCGCTGGTCGCGGCCATCACCGGATACGTCGACTATGTGATGGATCAGACTGGGGGGAGCATCATCGGGTCTTACGACATGGTCACCGAAGCACTCCGCCGACGCAGGACTCAAGCCGATGCTTCTGACCGGCTAGTTGAGCGCATCCTCGGCTTGGAACTTGATCAGAACCAATACGATCGCGGCACAGCATTCGTCGAGGGCGTCATTGAGCGGGCCGGGACTACCGGACTCAACCGTCTCTTCGACGACCCCACCCATCTCCCCACGCCATCGGAAGTTGATGCGCCGGGATTGTGGTTGGCCAGGATCGATCTGCCGTCCAGCTAACGAACCCTGTTGGGCTAACGGGGCGGCGTGTCGTCTAGTTCGTTTTGCTCACTGGGCGAACCGTCGGACGGGATTGGATCAACTTCGACACCATCTATCGACGAAACATATGGCGTGCTCTCGTCCCATGTCTTCGGTCTGGAATAGTCGCTTGTCCCTGCTGGAGGCGCTGGTTGAGATGCACGGATCTCCTCGTCAAACTCCACGTCACTGTCAGCTCGCCCGGCTGTCCGGTCACCGGATGGACGCTTGTTTGTTGAGGCCCGTCGAAGTTTGAACAAGCGTCCGGGATTGCCGAACACATAGACCAGCAAGGCAACTCCGCCTACCGCACCAACCAAACCCGCTCCAACAGGAACGCTCAACCGAATGACCACCGGCACCATGGCCCCTGTCGCGAACGCAAGCTGAAAGCGCGCTTCAAATCGAGCAAAGGAACGCCCATAGTTGGCGACCGGCGCGTCCCGTTGGACCAACGCATCAAAAGCAAGCTTTCCGGCGCCAGTCGCAGCCGTGACCGTGCACGCAAAGATGACCGTGCCAAACAGGCCCCCGGATAGCGCAGCAAAACCCGCTCCAGCCACAAGCACAGTAATCGCCCCAAGCAGGATTTGTTCTTCAGTCAAACGCCGACGCAACGTTGGAGCGAAACGCACGCCACCGAGAGTCCCAACCACAGCAAACAACCCCACAATCCCGAAATGCCACACGGGCGCTCGGGGATCGCCGGTTATGTCAATGTCTCGCACCGTCGCCGTGGCACCACCCAACGCGGCGCCTTCTGTGCTCACATCAAGACCATCCTTGCCACCCCTCAATTCGAACATCAGCAGCATCATCACAAACCCGACAATGCCTCTAACGATCATCATCGAAGTCGCAGCTAGAAGGATCTTTCTGTCCCTGAGTTCCGCCCGTTCCAACTGCTCAGGCGGGACCGCGGCAACGACAATCGACGGGATTGCCAGGGCCAGCGACGTGGCCAGCACAAAACCCACGAGACCCACCGCTGCAGATGCAGCCGGGCCACCAACAATGCTGAAGAGTCCTGCTAAACCCGCACCGATCGGACCCGATATTGCGCTGATCAGCGCTAATCGACTGTTGGCTCCAACCAGATCTTCATCAGAGGTCACCAAACGGGGAACAACTGCACTCTTGGCAACCGAATAACTCTTCTGCAGCACAAGGACGCCAAAAATCTCTGGAAACAACAGCAGCGTGCCGACATGCTGGATCATCAACAGTGCGAGCAACGCCCGACCTATCGTCGTGACAATGATCATCATGCGACGACCGCCATGTATGCGGTCGATGGCTGGACCGATCAGCGGCGTAACTACAGCAAACGGAGCCATCGTCAACAACAACGCCAACGCCACCCGTCCCCGTGACTCTTCTGGACTGATAGCGAAGAAGATTGAACCTGCTAGAGCAGCCGCGATAGCCCCGTCAGCAGCGGCGCTCATCGCATGCAAACGCGCCAACCGCATGAACGGTGTGACAATCGCTTTTTCAGCACCGCGCGACCTCGACTCGCGCGACCTTGACTCAAAGGGAGCAAACGGTCGCTTGTCGTCAGTGTTCACGCAAGCATTCTGAGCGAAGGAACGACCCCTGTCACGGAATCAAGCAACAAAACATCGTGTTCGTATGTCAAAACCCGCCGTGCTGACACCAAATCGAACCAACCCATGGCATCCACCTCAGAATTCGGCTCGAATTGCCCGTCGAGTACCTGCATGGTCCAATACACGACTGCTTTGCGACGGCCACGACTGTCTCGATAACGAATCAGCGGCAAGCGCTCAAGGCGCTTACACTTAAATCCAGTCTCCTCGTGCACTTCGCGCCAGGCGGCCTCGCCCAAAGTTTCACCCGGGTCAAGTTTGCCCTTGGGGAACGACCAGTCGCAGTGAACGGGCCGATGGATCAACAGAACCTCTGTGATGCCACGGTGATCGCGAAGCACCACACCTCCAGCGGCCCATACCTCGATTTTGGGGAACTTGCGCGAAAGCCGGTCGTAGAGATCACCCACGGGCCCGGACCCTCGCAAGCTCTTGGAGCGTTTCGTGGACATCAACACCGACAGTACCGTTCTGGCGTGTCCAGACACCGGACCCATCAAGAGTCCACGACAGACAATCATCCGCTAGGTTCGCGTCCAGCACCTCAATGAGCCGATTCTCTAGATCCGGATTGCCCATTTCGAGGAGCACTTCGACCCGTCGATCAAGGTTCCGACGCATGAGATCGGCGCTGCCGATGTAGGTACGGCTGCTCTGCCCCTTGCCACCGCCATTCGCACCTCCACCATTAGCGAAGTGAAAGATCCGCGAATTCTCCAGATAGCGACCCACAATCGAGCGGGCCCGAATGTTCTCCGACAAGCCCGCCAGACCCGGACGCAAACAGCAAACGCCCCGCACAATCAAATCAATTTCAACTCCAGCGCTGGAAGCTTCGTAGAGCTTTTCGACCATCTCGGTGTCGACAAGGCTGTTCATCTTGAGAATCATCCGGCCTTGGCCACTGGCGATTTCAGCGTCGATCAACTCGTAGAGGCGTGAGCGTAACATTTCGGGCGCGACCAGAATTCGCTCATAGTCGCGAGCTCGGCTGTAGCCGGTGAGGTAATTGAACAGATCAGCTAGGTCATCTCCCACTACAGGATCGGCCGTCAGCAGCCCGATGTCTTCGTAGAGACGAGCTGTGCGATGGTTGTAGTTGCCGGTGCCGATGTGGCAGTAGCGACGGATCCCGTCAGCCTCTTCGCGCACCACCATGACGATCTTGGAGTGAATCTTGAGACCGACGATGCCGTAGGCCACGTGCACTCCCGCTTGTTCGAGTCGCCGAGCCCAACCGATGTTGGCCTCTTCGTCGAATCTCGCTTTGACTTCGACCAACACCGCCACCTGTTTGCCGCGCTCGGCCGCATCAATCAAGGCATCGATGATCGGGCTATCGCCGGATGTGCGATAGAGCGTGAGTTTGATGGCGAGGACCGATTTGTCACGGCTGGCTTGACGAACAAACTGGACAACCGATCTGCTGAACGACGAATACGGATGGTGGAGCAGGACATCTCGAAGGGCCAGCACATCAAACAAGTTGCTCGGCTCGTTCTCAGACTTGAGTCCTGGCTCGGTGATCCCGCGCCAATGCTCCCACTTCTGGCGCCCAAGGTCGATGTCGGCCACGGCGTTCAGCGACGTCGCGTCCAAAGGAACTGAACTCGAGTAGACATCAACCGGTTCGAGATCAAGCTCCCGGATCAACAGTTCCAGGGTTTGCTGCGACATCGATGACGCAACTTCAAGGCGAACAGCGCGTCCGAAGCGGCGGCGCCGCAACTCGATCTCAACTGCCGCGAGCAGGTCTTCGGCTTCTTCTCCGAGAGTCAAGTCGGCGTTGCGGGTGACACGAAACGGCGCCGATTCAACAATGTCCATTCCGGGGAACAACTGGTCGAGGTGCGCGGCGAGGACCGATTCAAGCGAAACAAAGCGAAGGCCTTGGTCAAGCGAAATCCACCGCTCGAGAGTGTTTGGGACTTTGACACGCGCGAAACGTTTCTCACGATCCGCTGGGTTGCGGACAACAACAGCAAGATTGAGCGACAGATCCGAGATGTAAGGGAATGGGTGACCGGGATCAACCGCCAACGGCGTAAGTATCGGGAAGATACGGCTGCGAAACCTCTCGGCGATCATGTCTCGCTCGTCGCTAGTCAGATCATCGAACTCAAGCAGTTCGATGTTCATCTCGTTGAGAGCGGGCAGAATCTGAGTGGCAAAGATCTTTTCCTGACGTGCACCAAGTTCAAGCACCACCAAGCGGATGTCTTCAATTTGCTTGCGAGGAGTACGGCCGTCGGGACCTACTGTGGAGATACCCGCGGCGATCTGATCATGAAGCCCAGACACCCGCACTTGAAAAAACTCGTCGAGGTTGCTGGCATAAATCGACAAGTAGCGAACCCGCTCCAGGAGCGGAACTTTCAAGTCGGCGGCAAGTTCTAGGACCCTGCCGTTGAACGCCAGCCAACTCAGCTCGCGGTTCAGCACAGCGGTGTCGTTAACGTCCCAGCCACCAACCCGAACACTCACATCCGACCCTCCTCAACGAGTAGGGCCGCGCCCAACGCTCCACTGGAGTCACCAGTGGACGCAGCCCGGATCGGCGCCACGCTCCCGGCGAAGACACGGGTCCCAAGCCTTGCGGCAACATCATTTCGGAACGTCGACCCAAGTCTCTCGGCCATCCCACCACCGAGTACGACCATCTCAATATCGATCAAGTTAATGACTGAAGCAAGCGCTGCAGACAGTGCTTCGGCGGCTTGGTCGATTAGACGAAACGCCAGTTGATCGCCTTCGTCAAGGGCGCGTTTCCAAAGTTTGGATTTCATGGGACCCTCACCGGCAAGCGCAATCAGAGCCGACGACTCACCTTGCGCATGAAGAGTTCGGGCGCGGCGCTCAAGTGCTGAGCGTCCGGCATAGTCCTCAAGCTCCCCTAAGTACTCATTGTCTGCTTTTGCCCGGTTCTCCTTCGCCAAGAAATCGACGAACGTGTGGCCGATTTCGCCTGCTATTCCACGCGGTCCTCGACGCAACCGTCCGTCGAGAATCAGCCCCGCTCCAACCCCGGTGCCCATGAACACGCCGACAAGGTTGTCTACACCTCGGCCCGCCCCCAACTGGTGTTCGGCGAGTGTCGCCACGTTGCAATCGTTATCGACCAAAACCGGTCGTTGGTCGAATCGAGCGGACAGTTCGCCAGCGACATCAACAGGGGAAGTCCAGTCAAAGAGATTGCAGGCGAGCGGAAGCACCCCGCTACCCGGTACCACCGGACCGGGTACCCCTACACCTATCCCCGAAGCGATGCCATCGGGATCGACTTCGCGAGCAGCAACGATCATCGCATCGAGAATGGCCTTAGGCCCCTGGGTACTCGGCGTGGGTAGCTTGTGTTTGTCGAGTACCTCGCCATTGTTGGCGAGCACCGCCAAGATCTTGGTACCTCCGAGATCAATGCCGATCGACGCCATCTACCGCTCCCCCGAACCTTGCGGTGGGCTCACGCCCTCACCACATCGTCTTCCGGGTAACCAAGATCCCATTCAACGACGATGCGCTCGCGTTCTCCGTCACGGTTGACTCGTTCGCGATTTCGTCGGAACTGCGGATCGTGCGGCGGAAGCAGCAGCAACCGGGCGTTCACTCGGTCACGGAAACCGTCCATCATCTCGCGTTCTCCGAATACTGGGCGGATGTCCCAGTGTGGAGCGGTGGGTCCGAGGTAGACGATCATCGCTTGGCCTACTGGCGACTCGTCATATTCGGCTTCTGCGGTATCGGTCATCACAGCTCCTACAACTTCGATACGTGCTGTTTTCACAGCAGTGCGCGCAAATCGGCGCGGCTTAAGTTTATCGGAGCAAGAGGACCGCTTTACGCGCGATCACTTCGAGGAAGTGGACTCCTCGTCGTCTGCGCCCTCTGTCAACCCTGACTTGAACTCTTTTTGTGCTTGGCCAAGCGAGCGGGCCAGCTTCGGGAGTTTGGCCCCACCAAACACGATCAAGACGATGACGAGAACGATGATCAACTCAGAAGCGGACGGGGGGGAAATCAAACCGTACATAAGGTCAGCTTAGCTGAGACTGCTTGGATACGCCCGAGCCTGGCCAATTTTGTCAGTTCGAAGCTGGCCAGCGTGTCTGTTCCAAGCTGGCCAGCGTGTCTGAACTAAGCCTGGCCGGCAGCGGCGGCGGCGCGTGCCAGCGCTCGCTGGCGACGTACTCTGCGACGTTCACGTTCGCTCCTACCGCCCCAGATACCGAATTTCTCGCCATTGCTGAGCGCGAATTCGAGGCATTCGTCTTGCACCACACAACCACGGCACACCTCTTTGGCCTCGCGTGTTGAGGCGCCGCGCTCAGGGAAGAACAGGTCGGGGTCGACTCCAAGACAGTTGGCATAGTTCTGCCAGACCATCTCTTCACCTTCTATCTCGATAACGGCCATGGGTCCCTCCGTGGCGCATAAACTTGTGTTAGATTCAGTCCGCTAGTCGCACTAATGGAATTACAACACTGTGATTTCGAATTGTAAAGCCCGCGTGCGACATTTCCAGTCGAATTTCTTCGATTCGCGCGAGAAATCAGGGGTCTAGCCCCATCACAGGCGCTGACAACAGCCGTTCAGCGTCTTGAGCGGACGATGCTGCGTCGATTATCGACGAAATCGTGAAGCACGTAGTTGCCAAGATCTTGGTTGGTCGTAAAGAAGGCGCGGCCACCGTTCAACCGAGAAATCTCAGATACGAAACCCCGCAAATACGGAGTGACATCCAGCACGAAGGTATTGATACGGATGTCCTCGCGGGTGCACTTCACCACTTCAGCAAGCGTCAAATCGACCGTGGTACGTGACGGCGGATAATTGAAGTACGGCTGACCGGACTTGGTGATGTGTGCCGTCGGCTCGCCATCGGTGATCATGATGATCTGCTTGGTCCCCGTCTGTCGCGCCAGCATCTTGCGCGCCAGCTGAAAGCTGTGCTGCATGTTGGTGCCGTACACGTAGTCCCACGACAGCTGCGGCAAGGTGGTGGCATTGAACTCTCGGGCCACCTCCGAGAAAGACACCATGCCAAGAAAATCACGAGGGTACTGAGCCGAGATCAACGAGTGCAGTGCCATGGTCACCTTCTTGGCCGGCAAGAAATTGTCCCGCATCGCCATTGACATCGACACATCAAGCATCAACACCGTTGCTGATCGGACCTGCTGTTCGGTCCGTTCGATCTCAAAGTCGTCGGGGTGAAGGCGAACCGGGACACCGCCACCAGTGCGAGAAATGGCGTTGCGTAGCGTCTGCGGTATATCGAGATTGAGGGCGTCGCCGTATTCATAAGGCTTCGTTTCGTACTCTCGTTCGTGACCCAAGCCCGCCTCTGACAGCGAATGTTGACCCATCATGTCGTCCGACATGCGCTTGAAAATCTCTTCGAGGGCACCGTTGCCGATCTTGCGTATGGCGCGAGGGGTGAGTTCGTAGCGACCCTCAGAATTTTCGATGAGACCAGCCTCTTCCAACATTCGGGCCAACTCCGCCAGCCTTTCGAGGCTCTCTGCTGATTCATCGCCGAGTAGGTCTCGAGCACGGTCGATATCGACCTCGGCCAAAGCTCCAGGATTGTTGGCTCCCCGCAAGAGATTGTCGAGCTGATCGATGTCGCCGAGTTCACCCATCATGTCCATCGCTGAAGACATATCGAGCGGGTCGTGGCCCTCAAAGTCGTAAGACTGGCTCCATCCCATTTGCGGGAATTGCTCACGGAGGTTGCCAGCGAGCTGGTCCATCTGCCAGCGCAGATCCATGTCCTCCATCAGCTGATCGCTTAGTGCCTGAAGCTGCGCTCGCTGCTCGGGCGTCATCGAATTCAACATCTGCTGAGCCTGGGCCATCCGCTGTGCCATCACTTCGAGCAACTCGTCGAGCGTTCTCGGATTTTCCGGGAAGAAATCGCCGTAGCGCTCCATGAAGCCATCGAAGTCAGGAACCTCGCCATTGGCCCGCTGTTCGAGCATGTGGTTGAGTTCGGCCAACATGTCCTTTAAGCGAGCCATGTCCTCAGGGGTCCTGTCGTTGACACCCTCGGCCATCTGATCAAGTTGTTGTTGCATGAGTTGTTCACGCAACAGGTCCATGAGTTCCTCAAATTGTTGCTGCGCCTGCCGGCTTTCGAACTCATAGCTCTGGAGGCCTTTGACTTTGCCCGCGAGGTCCGGCGGAAGCATGTCAAGCTCCATGTTTTTCATCGTTGCCGAGTCGCTGGCGAGCTCTGAACGCCTTTCGTCACCCGACTCGCTGGCGTTGTCAACCATGTCTTGCAAAGCTCTGCGCTCGGTGTCGACCACATCGTTGAGCGCGTCGGAAATCTCATCGAAGACGCCACCGAGGTCGTGCTGATCAAGGATTTCACGGCGCCGTTCGCGGAGACGATCAAGCATCTCGCGAATTCCTTTCATGTGGCGTCCGTCGCGATCCGTCATTCCGCCCTGCATGATCCGGCGCAGTGCACTGTTGACATCGCCGTGATACAGCAAGTCGTCAGCCAACTCGTCAAAGAGGCGATCCGCGTCAACATCGACCCCGCTTTGTGTGCCGTCCCATGCCGAGTAGCGGAAGTGCGGTGGCTTGCGACGATTGCGGCGACGACGCCGACGGAGAACCATGGCGAAACCCTAACCCGTCGGACTACCCCGACACCTAGACGCCGCTCCCTGTTCGCTACGTCTGGTGATCTTGTTAACGTTGGCTAACAATGAGTGAGGGAACTGTCGCTGAAACAGAAGAATCGCCAACGCCTGCCGACGAACCGAACCGTCGACCCCCCAACCGCAGGGCGCTGATACTCGAGGCGGCGATAAAGCTCTTTCATGAAAGGGGCTATCCGGCAACCAGCGTCGATGACATCGGTAGTGCGGTTGATGTGAGCGGACCCGCCATTTACCGCCATTTCTCATCCAAGGAAGAGATCCTGATTGAGGCAATGATCCTCGCTGCAGACGAAGTTCACGAAGCAATCCAGGCCACACAAGTTTCCGCCGATGAACCGTTGCTTGAGCGCTATGTCAGCGCCTACGTACGCACCGCCTTGCGTCGTTCGGCGCTCATCGCAGTGTGGACCAGCGAAGCCCGCCACCTCTCGGCACAGCGCCGCTCCCCCATGTCGAAACGACTACGAGCCTGGATCAACGACTGGACTGCCGTATTGCGCTCGGTCCGGCCGGAGCTAACCAACGAACAAGCCAACCTGCTGGTCACAGCAACTATCGGCATGATCACATCGGTAGCTACCAACGCTCGAGTCGATCAGCGGACCCAAAACCGACTAACAACCATTGCAATGGCAACGCTTCAAGCGCCCATTGAACAACCCCAGTAACAGGAGAAATAGCAATGCCCATCAACCCCGAAGCCGTCGGCAACACCAGCGAACCAGCAGGCCTCACCTGGTCATCAAGCGACAGCCTGCTCTACGCCCTCGGGGTCGGCGCGGGCATGACCGACCCGACCGGCTTTGAGTTGGAATTCACCACCGAAAACACCAAGGACACGCCACAAACCGCGCTTCCCACCCAGGTCGTGGTCATGGGCGCTGGTAAGATGCCCAAATTCGGTGACTACAACCTCGAGGCGCTGCTACACGGCGAACAAGAAATCGAGCTGCACCAAACCCTGCCAGCAGCAGGCTCGGCCATCGGCACCGGCAAGGTGGCAGCCATCTACGACAAAGGCAAAGCCGCTTTGGTGCGCCTCGAAACCACCGTTACCGATACCTCTGGAGCGCCACTTTGGACCAGCCGATCGGGGTTGTTCATCTCCGGTGAAGGCGGATGGGGTGGTGACCGAGGTCCGGCCAGCAACTGGGCGTTGCCCGAACGCGATGCCGACACCGTGGTCGGTTACGACACCCGCACTGATCAAGCTCTGTTGTATCGCCTCAACGGCGATCGCAACCCGCTTCACAGTGATCCCTCGTTCGCTGGTATGGCGGGATTTGACAAGCCGATCCTGCATGGCCTCTGTACCTTTGGTTTCACCGGGAGGGCGTTGCTACACGGACGCTGTGGGGGCGGCACCAGCCGCTTCGGATCGATGGGCGGGCGCTTCAAGTCCCCGGTCATACCCGGCGAGCGTCTCGATGTCCACATGTGGGATGTGAACGGTCGGACCCTGTTCCAGACCCGGGTCGGCGACCGGGTTGTCTTCGACGTCGGCGTCTTTACTCCCCGCTAGGCGACTCATGTAGCGTCTGGGCGATGTATGTTCCTGCGCCTGAACACACCGGGCAGATCAGCGCATGGCTTGAGCGTGAGTTTGGCGGCAGAGTTGTAGCCAACAAACAACAGCCTCGCTGGCGGCCGGTGTGGTTTGCCGACCTTGAGCGTGATGGCGAGACCCTGGCACTGTGCGTGAGGGCCGAGCGCTCCGACATGGCATTGATCTTCCCGCTTGAGCACGAAATGCGCTTCCAGTCCTTACTGGAGGAGCGCGGCATTCCCGTCGCCGCGGTCCACGGAATGATCGATTCTCCCTACGCCTACGTAATGGACCGGGTCAGGGGCCAGGAACACTTCGGTGACACCCCCGACGACGAACGAGCAGCAGCAGTCGACGACTACCTCGGCCATCTCGCCCGACTCCACGCGCTCGATCCAGAACCCTTCGCCGCCGCCAGAATCACCCGAGCACACGACCCTTCTGCATCAGGAACCGTCGGCCTGGCCCGCTACGAAGAGGTCTACAGATCTCAGAACGTACACCCAGATCCTTTTCTGGAGTTCTGTCTTGGTTGGCTCCGCCGCAACCCGCCCGACTCCAAGGGGCGTGAAGCTCCCATAGTGTGGGATTCGGGTCAGTTTCACCATGCGGACGGCAAGATCGTGGCCCTGCTCGACCTTGAACTCGGTCACATTGGCGACCCCATGATGGACCTCGCCGCCTGGCGGATGCGCGACACCATCGTCGGCTACGGCGACATGGCTACGCTGTATGCCCGCTACGAGGAGTTGCGAGGCGAACCAATCGATATTGAGGCCATTCAGCACCACCATTTTGTGTTCACACTCACCAACCAACTGGCTTTCATCGCCGCTATCAAAGAGCCGCCAGCCCACTCGGATCTCATGACCAACCTGCAATGGTGTAACGAAACCAACCTCTTCGCCACCGAAGCACTCGCCGAGATACTAGAGATCGAACTGCCTCAAGTTGAGACGCCCGAGCCAAGTGACTCACAGGCGTCCGCAGGCCATCAACACCTCGTGGGCATGCTTCGCTCGCAACAGATCGATGATGAGGTGCAACGACACCGAATTCGCACTGCTTTCCGGCTGGCCCGTCACCTCGCGCGCATCGACGAGATCGGCGACGCCACCGCGCAAGCCAACCTCGACGATGTTCACCGCCTCGTCGGACACAAACCCGCCGATTGGCAAGAAGGTGAGGCAGAGCTCGAACGCTTCGTGCTCGCCAACGCCGACACCAGCGTCCACGACGAGGAGTTAGTGAAGTTGTTTCATCGCCGCAATCTGCGCGCCCACATGCTGTTGGGACCCCCGGGCTCCGCAATGACTCACCATCACCAGATCCAAACGTTTTCTGGCGATTCTAGAGGCGTGAAGTGACCGGCGAAGATCTATCTGTAGCCGCTTGGCGTGAATTTTGTGAGGCCATGGCGGACGCCGGAGAAATGGTGCTCGCACCCGGTGTACCCGATCATCCGAACGTCCGGGCCGAGGGAATTCGAACGCTGAGCCGATACCTCACGTTCGCATTGGAACGCTGCCTCGAGCGGAGCGGACAATCCCGAGGGATCACTGAGCCTGCGCTGGTTCCGCTCCAACGCCCCGGTGCCCACGGCTGAGTCCCAAGTCGTGCCCTTGAGCCAAGTCGCCACGCTCGACTAGCGACCGCATTTCTTCGATCGTTTGGCGACGGTGACAACCATGAAGATGATCGTTGACAATGCCTGCCGCTTGCATCAAGGCGTAGCAGGTGGTGGGTCCGACAAAGCGCCAGCCGAGCTTCTTGAGCGCCTTGCTCATCGCCGTTGACTCGGCGGTTGTCGCCATGGCCGCCACTGTGGCGTGATCTATCCGCGCTGGGCGGGCAGTCGGATCGGGTTCGAAACTCCAGAAAAACCCGGCCAGGCTGCCATGCGCCTCCACAGTGTCGATGGCCGCGCGGGCGTTGTTGATCGTCGCTTCGATCTTGCCCCGGTGACGAACGATGCCTGCATCGCCGAGCAACCGGTCCACATCCGCAGCATCAAAACCGGCAACCTGCTCGAAGTCGAAGCCACAGAAAGCGGCACGGAAATTCTCTCGTTTGCGGAGAATCGTCAACCAGGAAAGGCCCGATTGGAAGCCTTCGAGACACATCTTCTCGTACAGCCGCACATCATCGAGGACCGGCACGCCCCACTCTCGGTCGTGATACGCCGAGTAGTCGTCGTGGCCTTCACCCCACCAACAAGCCAGTATTCCGTCAGCCCGTCGCTGCAAACCCGCAGACACTTCGTCATCGGCCACAACCGAACTCTTCCAGTGAACAGCTCAGCCGCGGCTGCGGAATTGGGATTTGGTGCCGTAGCCGTCTTTGTTGAGACGCTTCATGAGGTGGAGACCTTCGAGAATCAACTCGGTGGCGCTGGCCACCACAGCCGGCGATTCAGCTTGATCTTCGTCAGACAACAGCGCCTGTACCGGAGGAATAAATGCCGGAATCTGCTCAAGCATCGCCGCGTATGCCTCGTCGGTGACATCTTCGCCGGTGTCGACGACAAGGTCGCCCTCAAACGCCTCAACCACCGCGAGATGCGTGTCCGGCGGCACTCGCTCCCTGAACACAGCGAGCACCGCGGCGCGCACCAGATTGTTGAGGATCTCGCCGTCGCGTCCCTCATCGAGAGTTTCCATCTCAACTTTTCCCGAAGTCGACGCGGGCAACGCTTCAAGATCGACAATTCGCGGCACGACATGGCTGCCGCCTGCACGCAAGGTGCGTCTCACCGCGTTGGCGACCATGATTTCTTCGTTGGCAATTGACAGACGAACCGACACACCCGAACGTTGCGAGATGTGCTGGCTGGCTCGAGCCGTGTGAGTAAGGGTCGCCACGATCTCACTCATAAACGACGGGACCGAGACCTCAATCCCATCGGCGAAGGCGATATCGGCCTCCTGTTCAACAATCGCCATCTCAGTGACAACATCAAGGGGATAATGGGTGCGAATCTGTGAGCCGAAACGGTCTTTGAGCGGGGTAATGATCCGACCCCGATTGGTGTAATCCTCTGGATTCGCTGACGCCACCAGCACGACATCAAGCGGCAGCCTGACTTTGTGACCGCGGATCTGTACGTCACGTTCTTCCAACACGTTGAGCAAACCGACTTGAATGCGCTCCGCTAGGTCGGGCAGTTCGTTCATAGCGAAGATGCCACGGTTGGTGCGCGGCACCAGGCCGTAGTGGATTGTGAGTTCATCGGAGAGATAGCGGCCTTCCGCCACCCGGATGGGGTCGACCTCGCCGATCAGATCAGCGATCGAAGTGTCTGGGGTGGCCAGCTTCTCGCCCAAGCGATCATCGCGGTGCACCCATGAAATCGGTGTGTCGTCGCCGTGCTCTGCGATCAGGTCGCGGGCGTAGCGGGAGATTGGCTTGTAGGGGTCATCGTTGATTTCCGAACCCGCAACAATCGGCATCCATTCATCGAGCAGGTTGGTGAGGCCGCGAATCAAGCGGGTCTTGGCCTGCCCCCGTTCACCCAGAAAGATGATGTCATGACCAGCTATCAAGGCGTTGGAAAGCTGGGGGTTGACGGTGTTGTCATAACCGATCACCTCGCTGAACAGCGGCTCGGCGCTGCGTATGCGCTCGATGGTGTTGTTTCGTAGTTCTTGACGGACAGGGATCGACTCCCACCCGCTCTTACGAAGCGCCCCTATGGTCTCTGGTCTCGACATCCCCGAACTGTACACCGGCGTTCTGGCGGTGCCATGAGTCGGCAACCGGCGCACGGCACCGCCAGAACGCCCTAGGGGTACGCTCGACAAGATGGAATTGACCGGCCAGTGGCGTGCCACCACCGCCAACGACGAGATGCGTCGGACGTTTCATCAACCCGAGCTCGATGATCGTGCCTGGTCAGAGATCACAGTTCCCGGGCATTGGTCTAGCCATCGGGAGTTTGCTGAGGCCCACTCGGTGCTGCATCGAACCCGCTTTGCGCTCAAAGCACCAGACGTTGAACGTCGCTGTTGGTTATGGCTCGACGGTGTCTGTCAACAAGGTGATGTCTGGCTCAACGGTCGCTACGTGGGCACCACCGACGGTTACTTCATTTCTCACGGTTTCGACATCACCCAACACCTCAAGGACCGCAGTGATCACCTGCTGGCTGTCGACGTGACTTGTGCTCCCCACAAGGGCGCCGCTGCTCGCACATCTCTGATGGGGGCACTTATCGACCCAGAACTTTCTGGGGCTGCGGGAGAAAACCCCGGTGGCATTTGGCGGCCTGTCCGCATTCGCGAAACCGGGAGCACGGCGATCCTCTTCTCCCGCACCGTGTGCCTAGACGCCGACAAAACCAGCGCAACCCTCGCCATGCGCTGCGTGTTCGATTCCCCGGTCGCTGGACCAGTTGTGTTGCGAACCACAGTCTGCGGCCACGAGCACGAACTGGAGCATCCCGCCGCAGCCGGTGAGAATCGGGTCGAGTGGACAGTCGATGTGCCCGAACCGGAACTGTGGTGGCCGCACTCGCTGGGCAAAGCGCCACTGCATGACCTGCGCTGCGAGGTGGTCGTCGACGGTGAGGTCTCTGACTCGCATGAGACCCGTGTCGGTTTTCGTTCGGTGTGCATGCGCAACTGGGTTCTGCGTGTCAATGGCGAACGACTCTTTGTCAAGGGCATCGGCATGCTTCCGACGTCAGCCCGACCCGGCGACGCCAGCGCTGCTGAGGTAGCCGACGACGTGCTTGCAGCCAAACGTGCTGGTCTCGACATGATTCGTGTGATCACCCACATTGCCCGCCCTGAGGTATACGAAACAGCCGACGAGGTCGGCATGCTGCTGTGGCAGGACTTGCCTCTCAGGGGACAGATGGCGCGTGGCGTTCGCGGCCAGGCAACACGGCAAGCCCGAGAGGCGGTCGATCTATTGGGTCATCACCCATCGCTGGCCGTTTGGTGCGCCCATGACGAACCGTTCAAGAAGCCAGACACACCTGCGCCGACACCCCCTTTGTTGGGCCTACAAACGCCCTCATGGAACCGCACCGTGCTGGACCGTTCGGTACGCCGAGTGCTCACTCGCACCGATGGTTCCCGTCCGGTGGTGGCGCACACCGCAGTGCCGCCGACCTTTCCCGACTTCGACGGCACTACCAGCAATCTCTGGTTCGGCTGGCACCATGGCAGAGCATCTGATCTCGCCGCCGCCGCGGCCCGGATCCCACGGATGGCCAGGTTCGTAACCGCATTTGGAGCCGCCACTGTTGAACCCCAGAACCCGCATCTCCAAGATTCCCATCCCCATGACTCTCAGTGGCCTTCGCTTGACTGGGAACAGATCGCCGCGTCGATCGGTGCCCCCACCGAGTCACTGTTGCACCTCGTAGCGCCTGAACGTGGACGCGACGCAGCGGACTGGGCAGCACGCACCGGTCTCGCTCAAGCCGAAGTCATCAAGACCTCAATCGAATTGTTGCGCCGGTTGAAATACCACCCGACCGGTGGGTTCTCACTGTTTTACTTAGCTGACGCCACTGATGCCGGTGGTTTCGGTGTTCTCGACCGCCAGCGGCGGGCCAAGCCAGGCTGGCAGGCCCTTATCGATGCCTGTCGCCCAGTCATCGTCGTGGCAGACCCTCTGCCCGCTCTGCTATCGCCGGGTGAAGAGATCAACTTGGCTGTGCATGTTGTGTCTGATGAGCGCGCGCCTATCGGCGAGGCGCAGGTGCGGGCGACGGTGCGGGCCAATATCACTGGTGGCGGCTCTGCGATCGTTTCTGAGCAGAGTTGGGGGGGGACGATCCCTGCTGACGACTGTTCGCTTATCGGCAGGGTCAAGGCCATCGTGCCAGGGGTCGCGAACGAACTCGTTGTCAGTCTCAAGTTGACTGCAGATCAGTTGACCGTCACTAATGACTACCGAAGCCCGGTTCACAACCTGGCTGTATAAATTCCGGCCAGCCTGTCCTCAACTGCGCTCCGGTTTACACTTGTTGAGAATCCGCGTAACTGCACCGAGGGGCGATTCTTGAGCAGCAGAGCCAATCCGAAGGCTGATTCCCGCGTTCCGGGGAGCCGATCATGAGCGTCGTCCTCGAAGCAGAGATCAGCCCTGGGATGAACACCGCGGCTGCGGTGCGGTTGGCTGAACTCGCCGAAGAAGCCGGTTTCACCAGGCTGGGTATCTCCGATGTGGTGTTTTGGCCCGACTCATTCATGGTCCAAGCGCTTTGCGCTCAGGCCACCCGCCGCATCGCGGTGGGGGCCGTGGTCACCAACCCCTACACACGTCACCCGGTCGTGTTGGCCGGAGCGCTCGCAACGCTCGACGACCTTGCTGGTGGTCGGGCATTCTGCGGGCTGGGTGTGGGGGCCGGTTTGGAGCCATTGGGGATCGACTACCCGAAACCGGTTGCCGCGCTACGCCAAGCCGTTACCGAGATCCGCACGTTGTTAGGCGGCGGGGAAGTGGGCGGTGAGCGCCTGATCCGTCCGCCAACGCATCCGATACCGATCTCCATTGGCACGCGCAGCCCTCAAGTGATGCGCTTGGCCGGGGAAGTGGCCGACATCGCCTTGGTCGGGGGGCGTTATCTCTCCGCGGGTCTGGCCACGCAATACCGATCTTGGCTGGCCGAGGGTGCCGGACGTGTGGGGCGCACGCTTGAGGACTTGGAGGTGGCCCCCCGCCTGACCCTGTGCTGCTCTGTTGACGGCGATCTGGCCAGACGCAGCGTCAAACGCTATGTCGCTCACTACCTCACCCTGATTCGCCCCGCTGAACTGGAGGTGGACCCCGATCGCATGACCGCTATCGAGGCTGCTCTAGAGCGCAGCCAGGGTTGGTACTTCGACCACAACCGAACCGACGACGATGCCCTCGACCAACTCATCGACAACCGTCTAGTGGAGGCTTTCACCATCGTCGGCACCCCCGACGAGTGCGCGCAGCAGCTTGCGGCTGTGCTCGACATGGGTTTCACCAGCGTCAGCCTCAACCTTGCCGCCACTGCCCGCCGCACCGCCGCGGAGGGCCTAGCCGAAACCATCACCTCCTTCTCCCCCGTCGTCGCCACGCTGGCCCATTGACCACGCCCAACTCAGGCGCGCGCATTGTAAACGTATGAATATCAGTCCAACGAACGGCACGCTGCTTCGAACGGCAGGGCGGAGTGTTACCGTGAGCCGGTGGACGAGATCCAGCCTGCCGAGCATGCGCCTGCATATGGATGGGTAGCTGCCTCTTTGGTGTTGTACATCGTGGCAGGACTGATCTTCAAAAGCCCGGTGCTGAACTGGATAGTCGGTCCGCTCTGGTTGTTCGGGACACTGTATTTGGTGCCGACTGCGATTCGTGTCCTGCGGCGCCGGGTGGTCGATCAGTGAGCTGGGCCGCGCATGAGTTCGAGAACTACTTCATCCAGCGCCACGTTGGCCTTAAGGCCTCTTTCCTCGGTGTGGTTCTCGGCACACAACTCTCGGACCTGTTCACCAAGGGCTTCGTTTATTCTGCCGACGATCCGGCTCAGTTCCATCGGGGTTGGCCCGGGGTGGGTTTCACTCACTCACTCATTTTTGGTCTGTTTTTTGCGGTTCTGATCCTCGCCGTCACCCGTAGTCGCAGTTGGGCGGTCGGTGTGCTGATCGGCGACTGGGCTCATGTGGTGACCGACTTCGCCGACTCTGCGGGAACCATGGTGTTCTTCCCGTTTTCCCTCGAACCAGTCTCCATCAACATGTGGAAGCACGCTGCAGTCGAAGGGGCGCACGGAGATGCCGCCGCCTACTACTCCAGCCTCGGCGGCGTGTGGGACCTGTTCTGGCTGGTAATGGTGCTGCTCTTCGCCCGTCGCGCCCTGGCACCTTCCTACTTCCGCGACGTCGTGATCCCCGCCGATCCGAAAGTCTGGGGTTGGCTGCACAGGCGTCTGCGGATCAGCGAAGGGGGACTCTTACTGCTGTACTGGGGGTTCATGTTCTACGGTCTCGGCCGGTTGGTTGCTTGGTTCATCTACGCTCGCAGCTCTCAAGCCGATGCTCCGCTTGATCTCTCCTGGGGTGGTCCTTGGTGGGTGGTAGGCAATGACCTGTCCGATGCCGGAGTTGGCGAAGTGCTTCTGCGTACCGGGATCGGCGGTGTGCTGTTCACCTTGTTCGTGATCGTGTGCTGGAAGCTGTTCATTCACCGGTTGTGGCTGCGAGGCGAAGACCCGCCCCACGTCGAGCGAGGTCGCGGCCTGAGCGCCGTCTTCGGCCGCGACCATGTCTGACGCCGCCAAGATCCGGGTAGCCACCTACAACATCCGCAATATCCGAGCTCTGGACCGGAGTTCGTGGTGGTGGCGGCGCCGCAACCGACTCGGGGAGGTGGTGAAGGGTATCGACGCCGACATCTGGGGGTTGCAGGAGGTGTACCGCGCTCAGAACCAATGGCTGAGCGCCAACATTTTCAAAGACAATTGGGATTACCGGGGGCAGGGTCGGAACCGCCGGGGTGGCGGCGAGAGTTGCCCTGTCTGGGTGCGACACAACGGCTTGGAGATCACCGCCGCAACCACCCGTTGGTACGGCGGCACCCCTACTCAACCGGGCACCCGACTCCCCGCTGCCCGGTTTCCGCGCTTGGCCACTTTGGTCCAGATCCGGCTGGGCGCAGGCGCTGACCCCTTCGTAATCGCCAACACCCACCTCGACGAACGGTCTGAGAAACGACGACTCGAAGCCTTGGCGCAGTTGGCCCGATGGCTGGAAGCCGACTACCGCGGGCGGCCGGCGATCGTGATGGGCGATCTCAATTGCACCCTTGACGAGTCTCCGGTCGAGCCGCTGCTGGCGCTGGGTCTGCGACCGGTGCTCAACCCCGAGACCGGACCCACGTCGCACGGGTTTGGACGGAACTCACACACTTCCCAGATTGACCACATCTTCGTATCGGAGCACTGGCGGGTCCACTCGGTCGAGATAGTCCGCCAAGCAGGTCATGGGTCGGACCACTGGCCCGTCACCGCTGTGCTCTCAAGCTGAACCTGCTCAGATTGCCGCACTTGGCGCATTCCGCTAGTTGTCGGCAGACTCTCTGGGGTAAGGGCTCTCGGGAGTAAGGGCTCACCGAAGCCAGGGAATTCTCCGTAGCCAGGGGACGGTTGGAGAGGTACCGTTCTCGCAAGCTAAGCGACCAGAAAGCAACATTCATGGCGCAGACCACCACGCCACAACATGACACCGAGCGACAACACGAGGTTCGCCCCGTCCATCGGCGACCGAGGCAGCTGCCGTGGCCACTGAACATCTACCAATCTGCGGTCGGCAAGAAGTACGCCATGGCAATCTCGGGCATTGGTCTGCTCGGTTTCGTGGTGGTCCACATGATCGGCAACCTTCACCTCTACGAAGGCCCCGCGCAGGTGCACGAATACGGCGAAGCGCTGCGTGATCTCGGCGGTCATCTGGCACCTCGCACATTCCTGTTGTGGCTGATGCGCCTCGGCCTCATGGCCATGTTCGCTATCCACATCCACAGCGCCTACTCGCTCAGCCGCATGAGCCTCAAAGCAGATGACGCCTATGCCGGCAAACGCAACTACACCGCCGCTAATTTCGCTAGCCGCACGATGCGTTGGACCGGCCCAATCGTGCTGCTTTACCTGCTATTTCACCTCGCAGACCTAACTTGGGGCTGGTGGCTCGGCGATGAGTACGTGCGCGGCGACATCTACCACAACGTGACTGAGTCGATGAGTTCGCTGCCCGTGGCGATCATCTACATCGTGGCCAACATTGCGTTGGCGATCCACATATTCCACGGCACTTGGTCGATGTTTCAGAGCCTGGGACTCAACAACCCGAAGTTCAACGATCTGCGCCGTGGTATCGCCCGGGGTCTCGCGGCAGTAATCCTGATCGGAAACCTGAGCTTCCCAATCGCAGTTCAAGCGGGCTTGATCAACGAAGACAACCGTTCTGTACCCGTCGGAGAGTTCAACACCGACACCGAACCGCATAACACCACCGCGGCTCCGGCTACGCCCGACACCGAACCCCACAACACCAACGCGGCTCCGGCTACGCCCGGCGCCAGCAGAGAGGGCTCCTGATGGTTGTACTTGATGCCAAAGTCCCCGACGGACCAATTGCCGAGAAATGGGACAATCACAAGTTCTCGGTGAAGCTGGTCAACCCAGCCAACAAACGCAAATTCGACATCATCGTTGTGGGCACCGGACTGGCTGGGGCATCTGCTGCGGCCTCGCTCGCCGAACTCGGTTACAACGTCAAGGCATTCACGTTTCACGACTCGCCGCGGCGGGCCCACTCAATCGCCGCTCAAGGCGGCATCAACGCAGCCAAGAACTACCGCAACGACGGCGACTCGGTGTACCGCCTCTTCTATGACACCGTCAAAGGCGGCGACTACCGATCGCGAGAAGCCAACGTCTACCGCTTGGCGCAAGTCTCGGTCAACATCATCGACCAGTGCGCCGCTCAAGGAGTGCCCTTCGCCCGGGAATACGGCGGCCTGCTCGCCAACCGTTCGTTCGGAGGTGCTCAAGTCAGCCGCACCTTCTATGCCCGAGGCCAAACCGGTCAGCAACTGCTGCTCGGCGCCTACCAAGCCCTAGCTGCTCAAATCAAAGCTGGCAAGGTCACCCTCTACAACCGTTCCGACATGCTCGACGTCGTGATCAAAGACGGGGAGGCATGCGGCATCATCACCCGCGACATGCTCACCGGCGAGGTCCACGCCCACAGTGCCCATGCAGTCGTGCTGGCCACAGGTGGCTACGGCAACGTCTACTACCTGTCGACCAACGCCATGGCCTGCAACGTGACCGCGGCATGGCGTGCACATCGCAAAGGTGCCCTGTTCGCCAACCCCTGCTACACGCAAATCCATCCGACCTGCATCCCGGTCAGCGACGAATTCCAGTCAAAGCTCACCTTGATGTCGGAGTCGTTGCGTAACGACGGACGTATCTGGGTTCCACGCCAAATCGACGACTCCCGCTCCGCTGCTGAGATCCCCGAACAAGAGCGCTACTACTACCTGGAAGAGAAGTACCCGTCGTTCGGCAACCTGGTGCCTCGCGATGTGGCAAGCCGCAACGCCAAGACTGTGGTCGACGAAGGCCGCGGCATCGGCCCGCTCAAGAACGGGGTTTACCTCGACTTCGCTGCCCCGATCGCCCGTGACGGAGTTGAAGCAGTGCGGGAACGATACGGCAACCTCTTCGACATGTATGAACGCATCACTGGCGAAGACCCATACACGTTGCCCATGCGCATCTACCCGGCCACCCACTACACGATGGGTGGACTCTGGGTGGACTACAACTTGATGACCACCGTGCCGGGACTCTATTGCCTCGGCGAGGCCAACTTCTCTGACCACGGCGCCAACCGACTAGGTGCCTCGGCGCTGATGCAGGGACTCGCTGACGGTTATTTCGTGCTGCCTTACACGATCGGTGATCATCTGGCCCCCAAACTCGGTGACGCTCCAGTGCCCACGACAGATCCGGTCTTCGGCGAAGCTCTAAGCGAAGTGGACCAGCGAACCAGGGGTTGGACTCAAGTGAAAGGCACCCGATCCGTTGAGCACTACCACCGCGAACTCGGCAAGATCGTCTGGGAGTACTGCGGTATGGCCCGCAACAAAACTGGCCTTGAGAAGGCCCTGTCGGAGATTCCCGCTTTGCGCGAAGAGTTTCGCAAGAATGTCAAGGTGCTGGGCAGTCCCGACGGGGTGAACCAGCAACTGGAGAAGGTCAACCGGGTTGATGACTTCATGGAGTTCGCCGAACTCAAAGTTCGCGATGCTTTGCACCGCACCGAAAGCTGCGGCGGGCACTTCCGCGAGGAGTCCCAGACCCCCGAGGGCGAGGCGCTGCGCGATGACGAGAACTTTGCTTACGTCGCCGCCTGGGAATGGCAGGGACCCGACGCCGATCCGCTATTGCACAAAGAGGATCTCGCCTTCGAAAACGTCCAACTCGCTCAGCGAAGTTACAAGTAGGGGCTACAAGATGAGCAGTACCGAAAAAAGCAGCAGCGCCGAAAAAAGCAGCAGCGCCGAAAAAGGCAAAGTGCTGAACCTCAAACTGAGAATCTGGCGCCAAGACGGGCCCCACGCCAAAGGGTCCTTTCTTGATATTGATGCTGACCAAATACCCACCGATGCCTCTTTTTTGGAGATGCTCGACCTGGTCAACGAGCGGCTTATCGAAGACGACGTTGAGCCGATTACGTTCCCCCACGACTGCCGCGAAGGGATCTGCGGTACCTGTGGCGTCATGATCAACGGTCAAGCTCACGGACCTGAGAAAGCCACCGCCACCTGCCAACTGCACATGCGTAAGTTCCGCGACGGCGATCAGATTGTAATCGAGCCGTGGCGTGCCGCCGCCTTCCCGGTATTGAAGGATCTCATGGTTGACCGCCGTGCCTTCGACCGCATCATCGAGGCAGGCGGGTATATCTCTGCCCCTACCGGCACGCCACAAGACGCCAACGAGATCCCTGTGCCGAAAGAGGTGGCTGACACCGCCATGGACGCCGCGGCCTGTATCGGCTGCGGCGCATGTGTGGCTGCTTGCCCCAACTCGGCAGCTCAACTATTCACCTCCGCCAAACTCGCCCACCTCAACGTATTGCCACAAGGTCAACCGGAGAGATGGAAGCGCACCGAGGCCATGGTGGAGACGATGGAGGACTTCTTCGGTTCCTGCACGAACCACGGTGAATGCCACGAAGCATGCCCCAAAGAGATCTCGCTTGACTTCATTGCCTTCATGAACCGCGACTACATCAAGTCAAAAAGTAAGAACCGCAGTCTCGCCAGCCAATAGCTCCAACTGGCCGATCTGTGAGGCCGTCTGCCTCGTTGGGGTTACTTGACGAGTCCCTATTTCTGTGCCACAGTGACCGGTGTCACACCTCGGTAGATCGGTTGACGCCGCTCGGTCGAAGCACCCGCCTTGACCTGTCATCGGTTCTACCCGTGACAGAAGGGAGGAGGCGTACGATAAAAGCGGGCACCAAGCAATACGCCAAAGGGGCCTGCAGTTTTCTCGCCATACGAACCCACGTTGCACCGTGGACGGGACCGCTCCCACAAGCTTCTCGCGCCCGATGTGCCCAAGAGGCAACCGGAGAAGCGCTTAGAGAGAAGATCCCAAAGGCCGCAGCAACGTGACGAGGACCTCTCTCGACAGGCGGGGTGTCCCACTCGGGACACCTCGCCTGTAGTTTTGCCCCCATGCCTGTAGTTTTGCCCCCATACCTGTAGTTTTTCCGACGTGCCTGTGGTGATTCTGACGTGACAGCCAAAGCAACAGAGTCCATCTCCGGTGGCTCATTCCGAAGACTTCTGAGGGTTTTCGGCTGTGGCGTGTTGATGGGAGCAGCAGATGTCGTTCCCGGTGTTTCCGGAGGAACCGTTGCTTTGGTTTTGGGGATCTATCAACGCCTGATCGAAGCCATTCGCAAGGCCGCAAAGACACTGGTGCCGCTAGCAAAATGCGATTTCGGAGGGTTCTGGGCGGACTTGAGGGCGCTTGATTTCGTCTTTCTGGTCCCTCTGGGAATCGGCATCATGTTAGCCGTCGGATCGCTGGCCGGACCCATCGAAACCCAGCTTCACGACAATCCAGAAGAGATGGCCGGACTCTTCTTCGGCCTCGTCGCCGCCTCAATAGTCGTTGCGTTACGACTCATCAGCCGGCCAACATTGGTTCACTACCAGCTGATGGCCGCGGTTGGTGCAGTCGTGTTCATGTTGCTTGGCTTTCAGGCAGGGCCGGTGTACGACCCTCCTCCAATGATTTTGCTTGGAGTCGGTGCTCTGGCCGTTTGCGCCATGATCCTTCCCGGCATCTCCGGTTCGTTCATTTTGTTGATGATCGGCATGTACAGCGCCGTGATCGAAGCGATCAGCGACCGTGATTTCGCTGACATTACCTTCGTCGCTCTGGGCGCGGCAATCGGCCTCGCCCTGTTTTCGTCGGCGCTTGGGTGGATCATTGACAAGCATGGAGATCTGGTAACAGCAGCCATGATCGGGCTGATGGTTGGTTCGCTACGAGTGCTATGGCCCTGGCCCAACGGGGTAGGTGTGATCTCGGAGCGACATGCAGACGTCATCGACGGCACTGGGTTGGCTTGGCCGGCATCAAGCGAGTTGCCCGCACCAGCGATTCTTGCGGTTGTGGCTGGTCTCGTCGTACTTGGCTTGGCAAAGGCGAGCGAGAACCTCCCCGCGAAGGAACACAGTTGAAATCCATCTCGCTCAAGCATCATGCCACCAGGATGAGCGTCAGCACTGCGAGCAGTCCGACCTGGGTTGTTCTTGCCACCACGTTCTATCCTGGCACGTTGTCTCCTGGCACGTTCTATCCTGGGTTGCATGAATACCGGGTATGGCGACGGGTGACATGAGCGACGTCGCGTCTGCGCAATGGATTGAGGAACGCCAACGACAAGTTGCCGAACTAGAGGTCACGCCTGAATTGACGCTGACAATTGAGCATCGGATCAGCGGCAACGACGAAGGTACATGGCATGTGGTGATTGAGGGGGGACAGATCACGTTCGGTGCTGGTCCACACCCGAATCCAACGCTGACCCTGACAGGTTCACGATCCGCTACGGACGCCATCCGTAGCGGTGAGAAGTCGGCGCAGCGGGCTTTTTTGGACGGTGAACTACAGGTCGGCGGGAACATGGAGACGCTTCTGGAAAGCCACATCCAACTCGAAAAGGTGGCCGCGTTGCTGGCGGCAACTATTTGAGGAACTTGCTGGTGGTGTTGTCGGCCAGGATCCTGCCGCCTGTTTGACAGGTCGGGCAGTAGGCCACCGTGTAGCGCCGGTACTCGACCGAGCGCACGACCGCTTCGCATGAGGTGCACGCAGACCCGACCCGATGGTGGACTTCGTTGGGCCGATCCGCCGAACGGCCAATATCGTCGAGCGTCCGCTCGAATTCCAGATGCCGGTCGATCACTGCGAGCGTCGCCGCGTGGAGTCGGTCTATTTCGTCGTCGCTCAACTTTGTGGTCATCGCAAAGGGCGAGAGCTTCGCGGCATGGAGAATCTCGTTGGAAAGGAGACGGCCGACGCCCGCAATTCGGCGTTGGTCGCGCAGAAACCCGTGTACCCGGGTGTTGTCAGATCCAAGCGCTGCCACGAAGTCAGGCCGGTTGATGTTGCTTGCTTCAGGGCCAAGATGATCAACCGGTTCCTGGGTGGTCGGGTCGCCCGAGACGAGCCAAACGCCCGCTTTGTGCTCAGTACCGGCCTCGGTGAGCAGCAACGCTTTGCCGTCGGCAAAGACCCAGCGGGCCATCCCCGAACGCGGCTTGCGTGATTGCTTCGGGTCGGGCCGAAGGCGACCGCCCTGCATCAGGTGGATCACAAACGTGACGTCGCCGAAATGTAAAAACAGGTACTTTCCCCGGCTGCCCGTGGCGGTCAACGAAAGGCCATAAACCTCACGCGGTGAAGGTGCGTAGGTCTTGAGAGCGCTGAGATGAAGGGGAACGAAAGCACTGAGTTCCGCACCCTGATAGTTCCTTGCCAGTCGTTCGGCATGAGCCATAATCTCCGGCAACTCCGGCATACGCCAAACCCTATTCGCTCGGCCTCTGCGGCTGATCGCTGCGGCGCAGACCCCGAAGTCGCCATTGCGCAATGCGGCGCTCCTTATCGGCTTCCGGCTGCTCCAGATCCACATCGGGCCTGTGCACCACACCAACACTGCCCTCATAAAGTTGGTCGGGCTTGGCTTGGCCGCTCCAAACGACCACTTGAGGGAAGGCGATAGTGATGGACTCCGCTGCGAACGCCTGATGGATCGCGACAACTAAGTCGTGGCGCGCGGACAGCTCGGAGGGAACATCGCTGGCGTGCCAGTACAACACGGTGAAGCCGATGCTGGAGTCGCCGAATCCGTCCAGGTTCACCCACGGTTCAGGATCGGACAGCACCCTTGGCACCCTTTCCAGGGCCTGGTAGATCACCTCAGTTGCCAACTGGAGGTCGGTGTCGTAGGCCACGCCTACCGCCAACGAACTACGGCGCACCGGTTCGCGCGTCAGATTGACGATGGTGGCATCCACAACGTTGGCATTGGGGACACGGATATGAGTGCCGTCAAGGCCGCGAATTTGCGTGGTGCGCGAGTCAATGTCCTCGACCACCCCGATACGGCCTTCGAGTTCGACGGTGTCACCAACGGTGAACGGCCTGCGTGTTTGGAGGATCAGCGAGGATACGAAGTTCCCGACTACCCCCTGGAGCGCCAGCGCCAGCACCAAACCACCAAGACCCAAGGCCCCGAATAGCGGGCCAACCCTCACGCCGAGACTCGTTAGCGCGTACGACAGGCCAACAAGAAAGACCGCATAGGCCATTAGGCGCCCGGTAATGATCGCCGCGAAACCAGCCCCGAGGCCGCGTGAAACGACTCTGCGCAGCACTCTGGAGACGACCACCGCCAACATCGCCGAGCCGATGAGCACCGCTCCGGCCCTGATCCAGTCCCCGCCAGTCAGGGGGTCGTCCAGCAGCGCTGCGCTGTCGGACTGGGCCAGCACGGCCACAAACCAGGTCATTGGCGATCAAGTCTGTCATAGCTGATCGCGACGGTCCAGACCCGGACCCGCGCTCAATGTCTGCCGTTGTGGGTTAGATCAATCCGAGTTCGCGGACCGTTTCGCGTTCTTCTGCCAGCTCGGCGACCGAAGCATCGATACGACTTCGGGAGAATTCATTGATCTCCAGATCATCGACGATGGAATACTCGCCTCCCCCACAAGTAACCGGGAACGACGACATCAAACCCTGCGGAACTCCATAGGAACCATCAGAGGCGACCGCCATCGAGACCCAATCCCCTTGGTCGGTTCCCAACATCCAGTCGTGAACATGGTCCACCGCTGCCGAAGCCGCAGAAGCTGCCGACGACAACCCGCGCGCCTCGATAATGGCCGCCCCGCGTTGCTGCACAGTCGGAATGAACGAGTCTGTGAGCCAAGCCTGATCCCCGATCGCTGAGGCCGCGTCGGAACCATTGACCGTGCAGTGAAAGACATCGGGATACTGGGTCGCAGAGTGGTTGCCCCAGATCGTCATCTTCTTGATGTCGTTTACCGACGCATCGAGCTTGTTGGCCAGCTGAGCCATGGCACGGTTGTGATCCAAACGAGTCATCGCCGTGAAACGATCATCGGGAACATCCGGTGCGTTGTTCATAGCGATGAGTGCATTGGTGTTGGCTGGGTTGCCAACAACCAGCACCCTCACATCATCGGCTGCGTTGTTGTTGATTGCCTTGCCTTGCACGGTGAAGATCGCTCCGTTGGCTTCTAGCAAATCCTTGCGTTCCATACCCTTGGAGCGAGGGCGAGAACCCACCAGCAACGCAATATTGGCCCCCTCAAATGCGATATTGGGATTGTCCGACTGGGTGATACCGGCGAGCAATGGAAACGCGCCATCGTTGAGTTCCATGGCCACGCCCTCGAGGGCGTTCATGGCTGGCGGGATCTCAAGCAGTTGCAAGACTACCGGCTGGTCGGGTCCCAGCATGGAACCACTCGCAATTCGGAACAAAAGGCTGTAGCCGATCTGGCCGGCAGCACCGCTTACAGCTACGCGAACAGGATCATTCATGGACATCCTCATTCATGAGCAACGTATTCATGGACATCCTCATTCATGAGCAACGTGGGGTCTCCGAATGCGGGAAATTGGCGCACCGCGCTGAACGCTAGCAGCGAGACCACCAGGCATAGCGAATAGTGCGACATTCTCCATCGGCTCTTTAATGACTGTCACGGTTGGGTGGTTGCATCGGTGCGGGTGTTGCCGATCCAGGAATCGTACATGGCGCTGTACACACCTTCAACGGCCACCAATTCTTGGTGAGTTCCCTGTTGAACGATCCGGCCCGCGTCAAACACCACCACCAGGTCGGCTCGCTCTGCGGTGGACATGCGATGAGCGATCGAAATCATGGTTCGGCCGACCGCCAAACGGCTCAGCGCGGCGGCCAATGCCTCCTCGGTCTCGGGATCTACGGCTGAAGTCGCCTCATCAAGAAGCAACAGACCAGGATCGGCCACCTGGGCACGGGCCAACGCCACGAGTTGTCGTTCACCAACAGAGAGGCGGCCGCCTCTTTCGCCGACCACCGCGTCGAGACCACCCGGAACCTTCCCCAGCCAACCAGTAAGGCCAAGGGCGTCGATAGCCGCGACTGCATCGGCCCTCGTCGCATCAGGGCGACCGAAGCAAATGTTCTCCCCAATCGAAGTGTCGAACAGGAAACCGTCCTGGGGAACCATGCGGATCGTGCGACGGCGCGCTGCGGGATCGACAGTAGCCAGATCAACACCACCGACCAGGATCTTGCCCTCGGTAGGGTCAGCCAGCCGTGTCAACAAACGTGCCAGCGTTGTCTTACCACTGCCGGTTTCGCCGACCACCGCAACGTTGCTTTCCGCCGCGATGGACAGATCGACATCGTGAAGCACTTGCTCACCGTCTCGGTAACGGAAGTTGACACCGGCGACCGTCACCGCCAACGGGCCCGCTGGCAGGTCCACCCCATCTTCGGGTTCTTCAACTTCAACCGGCACGTCGAGCACCGACAGGATCTTCCACCATCCCGCCAAGGCAGTCTGGGTCTGATCCATCACCACGCCCACCTCGGCAATGGGGTTCAACAACATGTTGACCAAGAACAAGAAAGCCACCAACTCACCGACACCAACATCGGTAGCGCCACTCCACCAGACGCCCACACCCACCGTGACCGCCAAAGACAAAGACGAAAAGAAATCGACCACGGGAAGCATCCCCGCGAACCAGATACTTGAGCGAAGCTGGGCGCCGTACTGGCGGTCAACCACGCCGTCGAGACGATCACGCAGCGCCGCGTCGTAGCCGTAAGCCCGAATGACCGGCGCGCCCGAGACCGCCTCTGATGTCTCACCGAGCGTCTCGGCCACCCGGGTCCTGACCAGTCCGTAAGCCGAAAACTGACGGACCTGCACCCAACGCAGGAACGGAATCAGCGGGAGATGGCACGCCACAACCAACAGCGTCAGCTTCCAGTTGTAGATCGCCATAACCGTCAAAGCACCGGTGACGATTGAACTGTTGATTATCCAACTCAGCGCTCCCCACTGGGTGAACTGCGCCAGCGCCTCCACATCGGAGGTGACTCTGCTGACCAATACTCCGCGCCTGCTGCCGGTGTGATCGGCCATGCTCAGCTTGTGGATGTGTTCAAAGGCACGAACCCGCAACCCCAACAGCAGCGCTTCGGCTGCTATCACCAGACGTATGTGGGTGATCCGAGCCGCTGCGAAGACCACGATCACGATGCCAAACGCCAAACCCGAAGCCAGCAGCACAAATCCGGGTCTATAACCCCCCTCACCCAACAAACCCTTGTCCAGAACCTGCTGCACCAGAATGGGAACGATGAGTCGTCCAGCCGCCGCGGTAAAGGCCATTCCCAGAGTCACACGCAAGCCAGATTTGAGTTCCGGACTAATCGCAAGCCCGCGCCGCAACACAGCTAAAGCGCCGACATCTGGCACCGCTTCGCCGTCGAGCAGAGCGATAGCCTCTTCCACGCCCGACTTCGCAGCACTGCTCAGTTCGGATCGGCTCGCCTTCTGAGATCTGCCTGGCATCGCAGCCCTACCTACTTCGGATCGGTCTGGGTGCGCGGCGTTGCTCATTTCAGATCGGCCTGTTCGTATGACATCACCAGCGAGCGGTAATCCTCACGCTCCAAGAGATCTTCGTGGCGGCCTACAGCCACAACCCTGCCGGCTTCGATGTATGCAACCCGATCAGCCAACAAGATGGTGGAGATGCGGTGGGCCACCACAATGACTGTGGTGTCGAGATGGTGACCCAGGTTGTCGAGAATGCGGGCTTCCACCACCGGGTCGACCGCACTTGTGGCGTCGTCGAGTAACAACAATTGCGGTGAGCGAGCCAGAGCCCGGGCCAAAGCCACCCGTTGTCGCTGCCCTCCCGAAAGCGTCTGACCACGCTCTCCCACCACCGTTGCAGAGCCCGACGGTAGCGCCGCGACAAACTTGTCGGCCTCTGCGAGCCAAAGCGAACCGTCAATATCAACACCCAATCGGCCCATCGCCACGTTCTCTGAAATCGAAGAGGCGAACAGGAAAGCCTCTTGAAACGCTAGAGCCACCCCCCGTGACAGTTCCTCGGGAGCGAGGTCTTCGACCACAATCCCACCAATGCTGATACTTCCACCGGAAGGTTCGAGTAGCCCCGCGATGGATTCAAGCAGCGTGGATTTCCCAGACCCGGTTGGCCCCACCAACGCAAGCGTTTCGCCTGGATCAACGACAAACGACATTTCGGAGACCGCTTCGCTGCGGGCGTAGGTCACCGTCAGCTCGTCAACGACGACACCCAACGGACCATCGGGCAGTGTGGCGGTGCCGCTGCGATCTTGGAGTGGATGCGCCATCACCCGATCGACGCGTTCGAGGGACACAACCGAACGTGGCAGTTCCTCGAGAAAGAACCCCAATACTCGCAAGGGGGTCGTGAGCAGCCCAAACAGAGTGGCCGCCAGTACCAGGTCGCCTTCGCTGGCGTCACCGCGAGACACCAGCCAGGTACCGACCAAGATCATTAAAATGATGCCAATGTTGGGGAGCGAATCAATCACCGGCTCAAAGTTCGCCCGAAGGCGGCCAACCCGCACCCGCCATTCTCGCAACCGATCCGAAGCTTTGAGCATGCGCTCAACTTCAGCGGCTTCACGCCCCAGCGTCTTCACGATCACAGCACCATCGAAACTCTCGTACGCGATCGCAGATACATCGCCGACACGCTGTTGGGCAAGTGCCGCGGGTTCTTCCACCAATGACGTGTATTTCTGGCTTACGACGACCAACGTGGGGAAAAGGATCGCTGCGATCAGGGCTAGCAGCGGGTGGACCAACGCGATGCTGACGATCGAGACCAGTACTAACAAAACCACACTCACCGAGAACGCCAGAGGCTTGAGGACCATCGTGGCCATCTGTACGTCGATGTCGGCGTGAGCCAACAACTCCCCGGTGGGTTTGGAGCGATGGAAGTGCAAAGGCACGTCGAGGTAGTGCCACAGCAGCCCGCGTCGCCAATCTCGCTGGGTCCGGAATTCAGCCATCGACAGAAAGAACCGGCGGGTGACAACGCTCAGGCCGCGCACCAAAGACACACCAATCAGCGCGGCCATTGCCAGCCAAACACTGTTCGCTGAAACACCACCGCCTGAACCAGCACCCGCTAGTGCTCCATCTTCGAAAGCTGGAACGATCAGCTCATCGGTGACTCCGCGCAGCACCCAGGCGCCCCCGACCGCAGCGAACACGAACAGCGTCGCTCCAAGCATCGCAATCGTGTGAGGTCCCGGATGGGCGCGCAACGACCGTGCGATCAAGCGCCCACCACGGCGCCAGATGTGATCGTCAAGGATTAGGGCTTCACTCACAGAGCACGCACCGATAGGTCTCCACCCAGAATCGGGCTACGGGCTTGATTTCAGAGTCGATCAACGACTGCCGACGCGAACTCTGAACATTTCACTTCAGTTGCGCCGTCCATCAGCCGAGCAAAGTCGTAGGTGACGACTTTGTCGGCGATCGTGCTCTCCACCGCAGCAACGATGTCATCTGCTGCCTCCTGCCAGCCGAGATGCTCAAACATCATCACCCCCGACAACAGGACCGATGACGGGTTGACCTTGTCTTGACCAGCATACTTCGGGGCGGTCCCGTGGGTGGCCTCGAACACACCGTGACCCGTCACATAGTTGATGTTGGCTCCCGGAGCGATGCCGATACCACCGACCTGAGCGGCCAGCGCATCAGAGAGATAATCACCGTTGAGGTTCATGGTGGCGATCACGTCGAACTCTGCTGGACGGGTGAGCACCTGCTGCAGCGCGATATCGGCGATGGTGTCCTGTACCAGAATCTTGTCTCCTGAATCTCCGCCGCAATCATCCCATCCGACGGCCACATCGGAGAACTCTTCACGGACGAGTTCGTAGCCCCACTTCTGGAAGGCCCCCTCGGTGAACTTCATGATGTTGCCTTTGTGCACCCAATGGACTCTGTTGCGGTTGCGACGCACCGCATACTCAAGTGCGGCACGCTGCAGGCGCTGCGAACCGGTCTTGGAGATCGGTTTGACACCGATACCGCTGTCCTCACGGATCTGCCAACCGAACGCGTCATAGAGGAGGTCCATCATCTTGCGGGCTTCGGGCGTGCCCGATTCGACTTCAAGGCCGGCATAGATGTCTTCGGTGTTTTCACGGAAGATCACCATGTCGACCAACTGCGGTTCCTTTACAGGCGACGGTACGCCGGTGAACCAGCGAATCGGGCGGAGGCATACGTAGAGGTCCATGATCTGGCGAATGGCGACGTTGAGGCTTCGAAAGCCGCCGCCGATCGGCGTGGTCAGCGGACCTTTTATTCCGATCATGTATTCGCTGAAGTTGTCGATCGTTGCTTGGGGAAGCCAATCGCCGGTTTCATTGAAGGCTTTTTCACCGGCAAGCACTTCGCGCCACTCAATGGTTCTGCCGTGTTTGGCGGCTGCCGCGTCGAGCACCGACTTTGCGGCTGGCCAGATATCGACTCCCGTGCCGTCGCCTTCGATGAAGGGGATGATGGGGTTGTCGGGTACCGCCAGCGTGCCGTCTGATTGCATCGAAATCTTGTCTGCCATGGCGTTGACTGTAGCCGCCACGCCGCAGGTGCCAGCAATTCTCAGCGGAGTCCGAGGACGGTGAGGAGGGCCTCGTCAACGCCCCAGAGTTCTTCGGGTGTGAGGTGGCCTGCCAAGTCTGCTAACCGGGAGGCATCAACGGCACCGATCTGCTCGACGAGCACCCTGGTCTTCTGCCCGCCGAGCTCTATTTCGGGTCGAAACGAAGCTGCGCGTGCGGATTGCGATGTCGGGGCTACTACGACGTCTGACCGGGGAAGCAACTCGTCAGCTTGGATCACCACGCCGAAACGATCTCCGTGCTGTTCGTGCCCAGTTCCCTTTGGAAGTTTGAACCGGAAAATGTCACCGCGGAGCACGCATTGACTCCATCAACTCCGCTACCGCAAGCATCTCGGATCGATCAAGCTCGTCGGCTTCAAGCCTTGCCGCTTCAGCGGCTAGAGCAGCGCGACTGAGTCTCCGCCTCGCCGCCTCAACCAACGCGGAACGAATCGCCTCCGAGCGGTTCAAACCAGACGCCTCCAAGACGCGCAGCGCCTTCGTGGCTTCATCATCAAGCCGAACCGAGACCGCATATGTCACTCCGTCAATGTATCACATATTGCGATACAACCCCACGGGTCTCATGCGTTCGGACTTGAGCGCTGGTCTCGTTGGGTTATGGTGAAATGATCGCAAGAATCCTCTCTGGTAATTGAGGAGACTCACAATGAGATCGAATTACCTGCCGTGCATCTTGGCGGTTTGCGCTGCGCTGGTGCTGGTGGCGGCGGCTTGCAGCGGCGACGATGACGGCGATCCTGAGTTGGTCATCGGTCAAGTGATGCCCGAGACCGGCGCGCTGGCGTTTCTCAATGCGCCGATGATCGTGAGCATCGATCTGGCGGTGCAAGACATTCAGGCCGCTGGCGGCAACGTGCGACTGCTGACCGGCGACTCCGCCACTGATCCCGATGTCGCCCCCGAAACAGTCAACCGCTTGTTGGGCGAAGGAGCCCATGTGATCGTGGGAGCCGCCGCGTCGGGGGTGTCCCAGTCGTTCATCCAGACCCTGTACGACGCCCAGATTCCACAATGTTCCCCGTCCAACACATCGCCGTCGTTCTCCACTCAACAAAACGCCGGTTTCTATTTCAGGACCGTGCCTCCCGACCAGGCGGTGGCGCTGATTTTGGCCAACCTCGTCGCCGCCGACGGCGGCACCAACGTAGCCATTCCAGCCCGAGCTGACGACTGGGGCAACGCCCTAGCCGAGCTGTTGGCTGACAACTTCGACGAACTCGGCGTGAACTACGAGATCTTCTCCTACGACGAAGACGCGGCCAGCTACGATCCCACCGTCGCCGCCATTGAAGGCATGGGGGCGGACGCAGTGGTGCTGCTTACTTTCGCCGAGGGTGCACAGATCATCAGGGGACTGCTTGAAGCTGGGTTTCCAGCAACCGCTATGTACGGCAGCGACGGCATCTACGACCTGGGTCTGCCAACCATGGTGGATCCGACCAATCCCAACGTGCTTGACGGGTTTGTAGTCATCGCCGCGGGCGGTAGCGATGAGTTCAGCACCCGCCTCAGCACCCTGACCAATGGCAACGTGATCTACGGGGGCCAGTCCTACGACTGCGTAATGGTGCTGGCACTGGCGGCTCTGGCGGCTGGTTCTACCGATGGCCCCGCGATCATGGAACAAGTGTACGCCGTTACCAGTGGTGGCCAGAAGTGCTACGACTACGGCGAGTGCGCAAACCTGATCGCCGATGGCGCCGACATCGATTACGAGGGTATTTCTGGTCCGCTAGAGCTCGACGAAGTCGGCGACCCGGGATTCGGTCGTTACCTGATCGCCGAGTTCATCGACAGTGAATTCACGGTGATCGATAGCCAAGACGCCGACCTCGCCGAGCTGGGCTGACCCGTGTGAGCCGTGCGCTCAGAGGGCCGGGTGGGGGTTGACGAGAGCTTGTGCTTCGTCGAAGGCGGCTTGGAGGCGTGTGCCGACTTCAGTGCTCAAAGCAGCCAGCGCTGGACGACTCAGGCGGCCTTCTGGAGCTCGAATCGGGGCACCCACCACGATCGCAGTTCGCACCCTTTTTGGGAACTTAGCTCCCGCCGGCAACGCGGCTCCTGTTCCGGCGATCCCCACCGGGACGATCGGAGCTCCCGTCTTGGAAGCCAAATATGACATCCCATCAAAGACTCCGGTGACCTGGTTCCTGCTCTGGCGGGTGCCTTCAGGGAAGACCAACAACATGGCGCCCGAGTCGAGGATCGCCCGAGCCGAACGCATCGCATCTCGGTCAGCTTCACCTCGTCGCAGTGGTATTGAACCAAGTGCAGCACAGATCCAGGCACCGACCGGGTGAACAAACAACGATTCTTTACCCAGAGCCCGCAACCGGCGTTTGGTGCAGCCCGAAACCAGCGGGGCATCGAGGTTTGAGCGATGAACCGGAGCGATAATCACGGGTCCGGTCGCAGGAATATTCTCTGTCCCTCGGGACTGCAACCGGAGCCACCGCCAAAGCAACGTTCGGATGAGAAATCGGATCGTGTAATAGAACACCTTCGAGCGGCGTTGCAGGCCGATCTCAAGCACCCATTCCAAACTCTTCGCTTCTCTCGGCGCCTTACCCTCCGTAACCTCTGGCCTACCGCGCCGGGGACTAGCGGGTTGTTGGTTCATAGGCGGGAGTTTGGCACGGCGTCCCGCACCGCATCGCAAAAAACCTTGAAACTATGAGACCGGGATCGTCGGGGGTCAATGTACTTGCTGACATTGCGAGCCAGTTCGCTCTTTCGCAGCCCCTCAGGAAACTCCGATTTCAACAGCCGTTCCAGGGCTTCCCATGTCCCTCCCCGAATGGCGTCGGGATCCCGATATTTCGATCGTCGCGCGACATTGGGATTGACTCCGGGATAGACGGCCCGAACCGCCTCCCAGTCACCGAAGTACCAGGCTTCGAGTTCTTCGATCACGATACGGTTGACAAGTTGCCAACTCTGTCCGCTTGCCATCGTGCGGGTCACGAGCCCAACATTCTTTGCGGTCGTTTCTAACCGGGATTTCAGATCATGGCAGTTTTCTTGATCGCGGTCGATCAGCACGAAGAGATGATCCACTGGCGGAAAGTAGTTTGTCAGACCATGCAGACGATTCTGCAAGTTCTTGAGGAGGTCTTGCTTGCCGCGGAACTCTCGAACGTCAGTTTCCACATCTTGAGGCAGAAAACGGGGAGGAAACCCACGCAGAAAGACCGCCATTGAGCGTTCTTCGACAAAGAAAAGCAGACGCTTTAGCGTGTCGGAGTCGACCGGATCAATTCCAGTCGCGGTCACGAGCGAACCAGAGGATCACCGACTCCGAACCATCCTTCTGTCCACAGGTTGCCGAGCAGTCCTCCTGTGTCGATCTGTTGTGGGATCCCTTCAATGTCCGAAGCCCGACGGACACGCGTGTAACCGTCATCGTCTCGCCAGAGGATTCTCACTTCCTTGGCATTCAGACCGTCAAGAAAGAACGGTGAGTGTGTGGTCACGAGCAGTTGCGTGCGATCAAGAGCCGAACGGCATTCTTCAGCTAACTCGGAAATCAGTCGAGGATGGAGGAAGTTCTCGGGTTCTTCGATGCCTATGAACGGGTACGGGTTGGGTCCGTGAATAAGTACCAGGTAGGCAAGCAGCTTGAGGGTGCCATCGGATGCATACCTAGCCAGAATCGGTTCGTCGAATGGAGCGTCCAGGAATTTCAGCAGCAGGCGTCCGTCCTGCATCCTTTCAGCCTGCACCTCGGAAATGAGGGGTACTCGCTCACCAAGGATTCGTACGATCTTGTGGAGCAACTGCCCGTGGTTCTCGTTCAGGTACTGCACAACGTTGGAGAGGTTGTCTCCTGATCGAGTCAGGTTCTCTTGTGGTCCGCTTTCAGGTTGACCACGAGTGCCGTCAGCCGACAGGTAGGAGGTGTGCCAACCCATTATGAAGTCGCGCAACTTTACAACTCGCGGATGTTCGGTGAATTGTCCCAGGGCGCTGACTGCCAAGAGGTCAGGACTCTTGAGTTCGACCGCGACGTGTCCATCGGACTCGTCGGGCACCTCTCCGCTGGCGGCTATTCCGCTACCACGCGTGACTTCCAGGAACTTGAAGGGTCGACCGTAGGGCTTGCGTTTCCAACTCAGCCATTCGTGTTCCACGACTGGTCTACCTCTGAGTTCGTCAAGCTCAAGGTGGTAGGTGATCAGCGGGTTTGCTGTAGGTCCACCGGGTCGACCCTCACGGTATTTGATCTCGATCACCACCGGGCCGGAACTTCCTCTGGACTTTATTTCGTTGGCCCGCCCTCGTCGGTCCCAGGCACTTCTCAAACCAGTCTCGAAGCATTCGGAGAGAAACGCGAACACGTCGAAGACGGTGGATTTGCCACTGCCATTGGGTCCCACCAACACCGTCAGTGGAGTCAGATCCTTCAAGTCAACTTTTCTAAGCGCCCTGAAGTTCTCCACCGTGAGTGACTCAACCCGTGGTCGATCTCGCTGAACCGCGCCTAGGTCCGTTGGCATGGGCATGTCGCGAGCGTAGCGGAGCGGACCCGAATGGGGTGTCCTTGGATCCCTTCGCACCGCTCTAGTGAAGAAACTGTCGTTCGGCGGTAAAGACCATGGCGACACCGCGCTCGTCGGCCGCGGCGATTGTTTGTTGATCGTTGACCGATCCACCGGGTTGAACGATTATCGCTGCTCCAGCATCTGCGGCTGCGTGAATGCCGTCGGGGAACGGGTAGAAGGCATCACTGGCACAGGCGCCGCCTTGGGCTCGCCCAGCCGCCTTGCTTGCAGCTATTTGGGCTGCTTCGACCCGGTTTTGTTGACCCGCTCCGATCCCCCAGGCCACGCTGTCACGAGCCAATACCACAGCGTTGGACTTGACATGACCACAAACGCGCCATGCGAAGGCTGCGTCGACCAGCTCAGCGGCGCTTGGTTCACGCTTGGTGACCACTCGCCACTGAGAGGGCACCGATGCGAAACACTGGGCCTCCTGAACCAGGAAGCCATCGGTGATCTGGCGCAGACTGACCCCGGCCGCAGAAGCTGCCTTGGGAGCCTCAGCGCGCAGAATACGGGTGTTTCGGCGCTTGGCAATCAAACGCTCAACAACACCGTCGGCGTAGCCCGGAGCAATGATCACATCCGCCTGAGCCGCCGATTCCAGTGCTTGCGTGGTGGACTCCTCGACGATTCGATTCACCGCAACGATCCCACCGAACGCGCTTCGAGGGTCGCACTCGAAGGCACGTTGGTAAGCAGTGGCAAGGTCGAGGGCCAGCGCCGCGCCACAAGGGTTGGCGTGTTTGATGATGGCGACAGCACAGCCGTTGGAGAGATCGCCCAGTTCGTGGGCGAGACGCCAAGCCGCATCTGCATCAAACAGGTTGAGGTAGCTGAGCGGCACGCCGGAATATTGTTCGATTTGATCCCACATGCTGGTCTGGCCCATGGAGCGGTAGCGCGCCCCGTCCTGGTGTGGGTTTTCGCCATAGCGCAACACTTCGGCACGTTCGAGGGCTAGGTGGATTGTGGGGGGCAGCGCCGTGGGCTCCGGCTCGGTGCTGTCGAGCCAGTCAACGATTGCCGCGTCATAAGCTGCGGTGTGGGCGAACGCCGCTCGGGCTAGACGACGCCGTGTGTCTGCGGACAAACCCGAGTTGTGGCCGAGGCTGCTGCCCGGTTCATCGCGGTGGTTGTCGCGCAGTTCGGTCAGGATCGGTCCGTAGTCGGCTGGATTCGTGGCAACGCCGACGTAGGCGTGGTTTTTTGCCGCAGATCGCAGCAGAGTCGGTCCACCAATATCGATCGTCTCGATTCCGGGCTGGGAGCGAAACGGGTAGAGGTTGCCGACTACGAGGTCGATCACTTCGATGTTGTGGGTTTCGAGATCAACCTGATGCTCGGGGTCTTGTCGATCCGCGAGGATGCCCCCGTGAATACGGGGGTGAAGCGTCGCCACCCGGTGTCCCAACATGATCGGTGAGCCTGTGTAGTCCGCAACATCGGTTACCGCAATACCAGCGGCCGATATGACCTCGGCGGTACCACCGCTGGAGATCAGTTCCCAGTCAAGGTCAACCAGTCCTCTGGCGAACTCCACGATCCCCGATTTGTCAAAAACGGACAACAGCGCACGGCGCCGACCCAAAACGCTACTCATTGCCTGAACCTAGCAAGCCGGCGGCCTTACAGGCCGGCGACAATGTCGGCCATGAGTTCGCCGGCTTCTGTCGGGTTCTGCCCGACGTGAACACCAGCGTCGGTCAACGCTTCGATTTTGGCAGCAGCGGTACCTCGGCCTCCTGAGACAATTGCTCCTGCATGGCCCATCTTCTTGCCGGGCGGAGCGGTCACCCCGGCGATATAGCCGGCAACGGGCTTGGTCATGTGGTTCTTGATGAAGTCAGCGGCTTCTTCCTCGGCCGAACCGCCGATCTCGCCGATCATCATCACCGCGAGAGTTTCAGGGTCGTCTTCAAAGGCCTGCAAACAATCAATGAACGACGTACCGGGCACCGGGTCGCCACCTATACCCACACATGTCGTCACCCCGACATCTTTCTGCTTCAGTTCATAAAGCGCCTGGTATGTGAGAGTGCCTGAACGGCTGACGATTCCCACAGGACCTCCCGGCTCAGCAATGTGTCCAGCCGTGATGCCTATGTTGCACTTTCCGGGGCTGATAATGCCGGGACAGTTCGGACCGAGCATCAAGACATCTGGGAAGTCCCGCTTCAAGGCGTTGTAGAAGTAGACCTCGTCGTGTGCGGGTACCCCTTCGGTGATGGCAACAATGAACTTGACGCCCCCCTGCGCGGCTTCAATCACCGCACCGCGTACTCCTGGGGCGGGAATGAAAATACAGCTCGCAGTGGCACCCGTTGCCTGCACCGCCTCAGCCACATCGGCGAAAATGGGTACACCATCGACATCAGTGCCTGCCTTGGTCGGGTGGGTGCCGGCAACCACCTGCGTGCCGTAATCACGGTTCAGAAGGCCGTAGTAGCTGCCTTGTGAACCCGTGAGCCCCTGATAAATCACCTTCGTGTTCTCGTCGACGAAGATACTCATTGTCGGTTTCCTTTCTTCGTCGCCAGCTCAGCCTGCAAGCTCGACTACGCGGCGAGCCGCATCAAGCATTGTCGGTTGCATCATCAACTTGTCGGTTAGGTGAGGTTCTAGGATCGCTCGGCCCTCATCGGCGTTGGTGCCATCAAGCCTGATGACGATGGGGGAATCAATCTCCACGCGTTGCATCGCTTCGAGGATGCCGCCGGCGATCTCCTCGCCTCGGGTTATTCCTCCAAAGATGTTGATGAATATGGCCTTTACTGCGGGGTCGTTGTTGATGACCTCCAAAGCTCCGGCCATGACATCAGCGTTTGCGCCACCGCCGATGTCGAGAAAATTGGCCGGACTTCCGCCAACTTGGTTGACCACATCGACCGTGCTCATGGCTAGACCCGCGCCGTTGGCGATCACCCCGACCGAACCCTCGAGACCGACGTACTGTAAGCCCTTGGCGTGAGCTGCTTCTTCACGATCGTCTCGGCTCTGGGTGGCGTCGTATTGGCGGTAGTCGGGGTGACGGAACTCGCTGTTGCCGTCGAGGGTTACCTTGGCGTCAAGCACATGTACGTTGCCTTCGGGTGTCAGCACAAGCGGGTTGATCTCGACGAGATCGGCATCGCCTCGGGTGTAGGCGGTGTAAAGCTTCAACAACACGTCGACAGTCCCCTCAACTGCTGGAGCAGGGAGGTTTGCTGTAGCTACCCAGTCCCGGCATGTCGCTTCGTTGAGTCCGTCCAGCGGATCTATCCAGATCTTGGCGATGGCATCCGGGTTGGTTTCTGCGACCGTTTCGATCTCGACCCCACCCTCCACCGAGAGCATCCCGAGATGCTTCTTCGCCGAGCGATCAAGGGTGAAGCTGGCGTAGTACTCCTCGGCTATGTCAGATGCTTTTTCGATCCAGACCCGGCGAACGATGTGGCCTTTTATGTCGAGTCCCAAGATATTGCCGGCGTGTTGGCGGACCGCGTCAATATCCGCGGCGAACTTGACACCGCCTGCCTTTCCCCGTCCACCCGTATGAACCTGGGCTTTGACCATGACCGGCGTGCCGAGCCGTTCTGCTGCGGCTACCGCCTCGTCGACACTGAAAACTGCTTCACCGGGTGAGACCGGCATGCCGTAACCGGCGAAAAACTCCTTGCCCTGATACTCAAAAAGATCCACCGCACCTCCAAAGTTCGCGTGAACTCAGGCGATACTAGGCGGGTCCCAATGCTGTGACACCTTCACCGCTGCTAAGCAGTCCGCCAAAATCAGACGCGAGGAGCCATGCCCGTCGCCCGAGGTCCACAGATAAACGCTCGCAATGTCCTGCTCCTCGGATTCACCGCGGTGGTCATCGCGGTCCTGCTCGGTTTGATGGTTTGGTTCGCAACATCGCAGGGAAACACCGAGATCGTCCTTGGCGACAGAGACTTCAACGCCGGCAACGTCGGAGCTATAAGTCGCGAGATTCAAGACAGGGGTCCGATTCTTTACTCCGATGTGGGAAGTGGCGGGCAGCGTGACATCATCGTTACTCACATCGGCGCGGATCTTGAGCAAGGGTGGCTCGCCTTCGCAGCTCGGCGCGCGGAAGACCCCCGAGACTGTTACTTCGACTGGGACGCCACAACCGAAGAGTTTTCCCTCACCACCGCCGTAGGCAGTAGCACCACCTGTGACGAGGTCACAACCGACGCTGCAGGTACCGGCCTGTTTCAATACCGTGTCGAGGTTCGCGACGGCAACATCCACGTTCTGCTCAACGAAGACCCTGAGTGAGGCCGGGCAACGTTGACTACTTAGAGTTTCTCCAACGGGGCCAAGGACAACAGCAGTATTTTCTGTCCGACACCGGCAAAGTTCACGGTCGCTTCTGGACTATCGGGGCTTCCGCCCATGTCGACTATGACTCCCTCGCCCCACTGCGAGTGACGAACATCGTCACCGATCTTCAAGTCGAGTGATTCGGCCCCTTTCGACGCGAAAGGCGACTTCGAAGGGGGACTCTCGCTCTCGAACACGCGGTCGACAACACGATCACGGTGCTCATCAATTCGAGACCCCCCGCTTCGGCCACCACCGCGTTGCTGGCCGAAGGTGCGCCCGCCGCTCGGGTACGAGCGGTCAAAACGGTTACTTCGGCGTTGACCGCTGATCTCGGTGACCAAATCTTCGGGGATCTCTGAGAAAAAACGGCTGGGCGGGTTGTACTGGGTCATGCCATTGAGCATGCGGCTCCAAGCACACGTCAGATGAAGCATTTGCATCGCCCTGGTGACGCCCACATACGCCAAGCGACGCTCTTCCTCAAGTTCTCGGGGTTCACCCAGGGTGCGAATATGTGGGAGAACCCCATCTTCCATGCCAGTGAGGAAGACGACCGGATACTCAAGCCCTTTGGCCGAATGGAGAGTCATCAGCGTGACCACCGACTCGCTGTCATCCATGGCGTCGGTGTCGCTGACCAAGCTGATCCGTTCAAGAAACTCGTCGACCGTTTCGAAATCACGGGCCATCCCCAGCAGTTCATTGAGGTTCTCGAGCCGGCCTTCAGCCTCGATCCCCAGGGTCGCCTGGAGTTCTTCGAGATATCGGGAGCGTTCAAGAGCTTCTTCGATGATGGTGGCGGGACCCGCGTCGAGTTCGCGGATGTCTGCTGTGAGTTGCAAGAACTGTTCGATACCGGTTGTCGCCCGGCCGCTCACGCCGGCGTTTCTATAGTCCTGCAATGCTGCAGAAAATGACTGGCCGTTGGTAGCAGCCCAGGCATCAAGCTTGCCGATCGAGGAATCGCCCACGCCCCGTTTGGGCACATTGAGGACTCGCTTGACGCTCACTTCGTCGGTCGGATTGACGATGGCGCGCAGATACGCCACCGCATCTTTGATCTCTCGTCGGTCATAGAAACGAGCACCACCCACCAACTGGTACGGAATCCCGACCCGCACCAAGTGCTCCTCAAGCACCCGTGATTGGCTGTTTGTGCGATAAAAAACCGCCATTTCGTCCCAGCGCATGCCCTCATCAGCGTTCAAGCGGGCCAGTTCATGAGCCACATAACGAGCCTCGTCATGCTCATCGGTGGCGTGATAGCGCACGATCTTGTCGCCCCGTCCGCGGTCAGTCCACAGATCCTTCGGGACACGCCCCATGTTTTGGGCAATAACCGCGTTGGCCGCGTCGAGGATGGACTGCGTCGAGCGATAGTTCTGCTCAAGCACAATTGTTGTGGCGTCTGGAAAGGCTTTCTCAAACTCCAAGATGTTGCGCAGATCAGCACCTCTGAAGGCGTAGATCGACTGGTCGCCATCGCCGACGACCGAGACCCCCCGATGCTGTTCGGCGAGCATCAAGACAAGATCGTTCTGGACAGAGTTGGTGTCTTGGTATTCGTCGACGAGGACATGAGCGAAGCGTTCGCGCCAGTGTTGCAGCACGTCGGGTTGAGTATTGAACAGTTCAACGGTGCGCATCAGCAGATCGTCGAAGTCCATCGCCGCGGCGGCAACCAGGCGTCGTTGATATTCCAGGTAAATGTCTGCGACACGTTTTTGGAAAAAACCTTCAGCTCCGTCGGCATAGGCGGTCGCCGACACATTGTCGTTCTTGGCATTTGAAATCGCGGCGTGGACTGATCGTGGCACAAATCTCTTGGGATCAATGTTGAGGTCTCGAATCACGTAACCGGCTAAGCGCCGAGCATCGGCCTGGTCGTAAATCGAGAACCGTCCTGGATAGCCCAGTCGGTCGGCATCACGGCGCAGGATCCGCACACACGCGGAATGGAACGTCGAAACCCACATTCTCTCGGCCACGGGGCCGACGAGGGTAGCGACTCGCTCTTTCATCTCGCCGGCAGCTTTGTTGGTGAAAGTGATGGCGAGGATTTCAAACGGCGACATGCCTTCGTCGATCATGTGGGCGATCCGGTGCGTGAGCACTCGGGTCTTGCCCGAACCGGCGCCCGCAACGACCAACAGAGGGCCGCCTGAGTGCAGCACCGCGTCGTATTGAGACGGGTTCAAGCCCTCTAAAAGAGGCGACGATTCGGGCATCGGCTCACCCTACCCGTGTGCACTGACACGACGACTGTCATCCACTCAGCCGTTCACCCACCCCGCATTGACAAGTCGGTGTCGGCCCTCTATCCCCGACTAGTAGATTGGACCGGTGAACCAGGCTGAGATCGCTGTGGTGGTGGGCGTCGTAGCCACAGCCGTCACATTCGTCCAGATCCTGCCCCAGATTGCACGGCTGCTGCGGATAGGTCGCACCGAGGGTGTGTCGCCGGTATGGGCAGCAATCGGCACGACCGTCAACATCGGTTGGATCGCCTACGTGGTGGCCGAGGAACTGTGGGTAACCATTCCCGCAGTTCTCGCCGGCGCGGGCAGCTACGGCGTAACCGGTTGTCGTCTACGGGGTCACCGCAGCCTTGCTAGCAGTGCTCGTGCTGCTGCGCCTATGGGTCACCCGCCACCGCATCCGCCACGCCCTGAAGCCAACAACGAACGAGCCATAACGCCTCATTCAGGCCATTAGTTTGTAACCAACGCCACGGATCGTAATAATGCGTTCGGGACGATCTGAGTTCGGCTCAATCTTGGCCCTGAGTCGCTTGATATGGACATCAAGCGTTTTGGTATCGCCGACGTAGTCATAGCCCCACACCCGGTCGATGAAGGTTTCGCGGGTCACAACCATCTCCTGATTCAGCATCAGTAAAGCCAAAATCTGAAACTCTTTCAACGGGAGTTGGACAATTTCACCATCGACGGTGACTTCGTGGCGTTCGCGGTCCAACTGCAGTCCCCCGACCCGCAGAACCTGATCGTTGGAGTCATTCCCCAAACCACCGCTGCCAGACCAACGATTGATCGCAGAACGACGTAGCACCGCACGTATTCGAGCGACTAATTCCCGCAATCGATAGGGCTTCGCCACATAGTCGTCGGCACCCACTTCAAGACCCACGACCGTGTCAATCTCCTCGCTTTTGGCGGTCACCATGATGATCGGGACCGAAGATGAAGAACGGATCTCTCGGCAAACGTCGATCCCGGATATCCCCGGCAACATCACGTCTAGGAGCACCAGATCCGGCTCGCTTCGTGTAAATCGGTCCAAGGCTTCTGCGCCGTCGCGAGCAACGTCCACCAGGAACCCCTCTCGTTGAAGCCCGACACGGAGAGCTTCCACGAATGACTCTTCGTCCTCCACGACGAGAATCCGAGCAGCCGCGCTGCTCATGGCGTGCTTTCGCCGGGCACGGTGCTTTCGCCGGGCGCGGTGCTTTCGCCGGGCGTAGCCGGAGCCGGAGCCGTGGTGCTGTTCCCGGGCGCAGCCGGAGTCGTGGAAGCTAGATGGTCATTGAGAGCGTCGGGGTCGTCTTCACCGTGGTCTGGGATCAATGGGAGTTCCATGGTGAAGGTTGCTCCTTCTCCCTCGGTCGACTCAACCGACACACGGCCTCGGTGATTGGCGGCAATGTGGCGCACCATTGACAGACCAAGGCCGGTACCACCAGTCATGCGGCTACGTCCTCGATCAACTCGGTAGAAGCGTTCGAATATGCGGTCCAAATCCTGACGCGGGATGCCGATACCGCTGTCAGAAACCTCAACCTCAACCCGACCGTGAACCTCGCGGATGTGCACCGATATGGAGCCGCCACCCGGGTTCGAGAACTTTATGCCGTTGTCAAGCAAATTGAACACCGCTGAAGTGAGCTGACGACGGTCACCGCGCACCAGAAAATCGAGTTCCGGCGATTCGACGTTGATCATTACGCCGCGTTGTGAAGCCGCCGCGCGCACCCGATCATGCGCTCCACCAACCACGCCTCGAATAGCAACCGGGGAAAACTCAGAATCGTCGCTGTGTTCAATTCGACTGAGTTCAAGCAAATCCTGCACCGTGCTAGCCAGCCGCTCTGCTTCAACAAGCAGGCGATTGGCGAGCGAGTCGATCACTTCGGGGTCATGCTCGCCGATCAGCGTTTCGGCAAGCAGCGACACTGCACCAATCGGTGTGCGGAGTTCGTGGCTGATATTGGACACAAAGTCGCGCCGAATAGCATTGCTGTGCTCCAACTCGGTGACATCGTGAATGAGCGCAATGGCTCCCACAAGGTCACCCTCGATAAGGATCGGTATTGCCGAGACGAACAACACGCGCCGCGGCGGCCCATAAAGCGCAACGCTCTGTTCAACCCTCTCGCCTCTTACCGAGGAGTGAATCAACTCATCAATCTTCTGAGCAATGACAGCTTCGCTGTGCCTGCCTTCACGGTACCAACTAGCAGAACTGTTGCTATAAACGACCCCCTCGCCTTCGTCGACAACAACAACGCCCATATCAATCGCCTCAAGGGCGGCCTCATACCGGCGTTCAGTTCCCCGCAACTGTCGCTCAGCGTCGCTGGCCTCAAGCACCATCTCAAGACGCTTCACCGCAGCCGCGGGTGTTTTCGACGCTGGAGCGACGACACCCGAAACACGATTGGCGATGCGATCAAGATGCTGGTTGACAAGGCGCCGTTGCCGAAGTCCCACGACCAGAATCCCCAGCGCACCGGCCGCTGCTACTGCCAAAGCGACCAACAGCGCTGTCATGCCAAACCGCTCCTATCAAGTCTCGTCGGGGACGACGCCAAATTCGGCCAGTCGAGCCTTCGCCCGCAGGGCGCCAGAGTGTTCGGGCAGCCAACCATCGACCATATAGCGAACGCGTTCACCCATGTTCACCGCGTGATCGCCGATCCGTTCGTAAAACCGGCAAACAAGCGCCAATTGCACTCCCACCTGCAAATCAAAGGCATGCTCGCGGTTGCTTTCAAAGATCGCCCCTATGGCATCCAGATGAAGCTCATCAAGTCGGTCGTCAATGTCATCAAGAGCGACCGCCAGCCCACTGTTGCCTTCTGCGTAACTGTCGATCGCCAACCGCACTAGACGTGCGGCCTCCTCGCTCATTTGGGCAATCAAACCCCGGATTCGGGGGCCGATAGAACTGCCATAAACGCGGCGAGTCGCTTGGGCGATGTTGGCCATCAAATCACCGGAACGTTCGATCTCCGCGTTCATCCACAAAGCCGTCGTGATAGCTCGCAAGTCTGATGCCATTGGCTGCTGCAAAGCCAGAAGTTGGTAACAGCGTTCCTCAAGCTCCACTGACATTGCGTCAACCGCGTCGTCGTCCGCAATAATTCGCTGCGCCTCGGCGAGGTCTCCCGACAAGAACGCTTCTGTTCCGCGCGGGATGGTCTCACCGACAACACCCGCCATGCGAACGATGGCCTCACGGATCGACTCAAGCTCTTCGTGATAGGTCTTGCGGAGTTCTTCAGTCACCGTGTCCTCCTCTCATCTCATCCGAAGCGGCCGGTCACATAGTTCTCGGTTCGCTCATCGGAGGGATTCGAGAATATTTGTTGCGTCCAGTCGTATTCCACCAATACACCGGTTCTGGCGTCGGACTCTGGATTTACGTCCACCGAGAAGAAGGCAGTGCGATCACTGACCCGAGCGGCCTGCTGCATGTTGTGGGTGACTATAACAATCGAATAGTCGTGCTTCAGTCCGTGCATCAGTTCCTCAATACGGGTTGTAGCAATGGGGTCCAGCGCCGAGCACGGCTCGTCCATAAGCAACACGTCGGGGTCGGTGGCAATCGCCCGAGCGATACACAAGCGCTGCTGCTGCCCACCAGACAAACCCAGGGCATTCTGATCGAGCCGGTCCTTGACTTCATCCCAGAGCGCGGCCTTGCGCAGCGAATTCTCCACGATGTCGTCCATCGCCGGGCCTTTTCTGGCCAACCCGGCTACTCGCGGGCCGTAAGCGACGTTGGCCCAGATCGACTTCGGAAATGGGTTGGGTTTTTGAAATACCATCCCAATCCGGCGACGAACCTCAACCGCGTCGACCTGCCGGTCATAGAGATCAACACCGTAGTACCGGAGCGAGCCGGTGACACGAGCCGTCTCGATCAAGTCGTTCATGCGGTTGAAGCATCGCAAAAGCGTGGTCTTGCCGCAGCCCGACGGTCCAATAAACGCAGTGATCTCGTTCTCGTGGACCTTGAGGCTGGCATCTCGAACTGCCTGGAACTCCCCGTAATACACATTGAGTTCTTCAACATCGAATACCACATCGGGTTCCAGAGGGTTCTCTGAGGACGCTTCAAGCAACGGACTCAAATCGGACGCCTCAGTTAGATCATCGGTCACCGACATGTCAGGTTCCTCGGAGTTGTCGTTTGTCGTGTCAAGCATAGTTTCATGAATTGACCTCATCAGTCAGCCTCGCTTCTTCTCAAACCGGTTTCGGAGCAGAATTGCTGTCATATTCAGCAACAGCACAAGCATTAAGAGCACCACGATGGCGGCGGCCGCGGCGGTTGAAAAACCGGGGTCGCGACCGCGTTCACTTACCCATTTCACGATGATTATCGGAAGCGCCGTGAACTTCTCCCGCAACCCGGAGGTATCCCACAAATCAGGGTTACGGGTCAATCCACCACTGATCGCGCCAATAAGAATCAGCGGCGCAGCTTCGCCGATTGCGCGCGACATGGCCAACAACGTGCCGGTCAGAATGCCCGGCGCGGCGTAAGGCAGAATCTGAGTCCGAACCATCTCAGACTTGGTGGCACCAAGGCCATACGCTCCCTCTTTGAGGCCAGAGGGAACTGAACGCACCGCTTCTTGTGCGGTGATCACCACGATCGGTAGAACCAGTACCGACAGAGTCATTCCAGCCGAGACAACAGAACGGCCCCCGGTTGCCTCAGCTAGCCAACCGAGACCGATGAAACCGAAGATGGTGCTGCGTTCGACGAACAAAAAAAGGCCAAGAAGTCCGTAGACCACCGATGGCACACCTGCGAGATTCCTGATCATCAATTCGATAGTTGAGGTCCAGCGGGACTTCAACGCATATTCCTCCAGATAGACGGCTGACCCGACGCCAATTGGAAAAGCAGTCACAGCAACGAAGACACCAATCCACAACGAACCGTACAAACCCTGTTTCACGCCGAGTCTGTCGTCTATGGAGCGAGAACGAAGGGTGCCGTTCAAGAAGTCCCAAGCCCGTGTTGACAGTTGAGCCCAGCCGTCGACAACAGTGTCGACGAGCAGCACTCCCAAAATGAGCAGCGACACGAGAAGGGCCAACATTATGAGTCCTTTAAAAAGTCCTCCCGCAACGTCGATTTTTTTCTTCTCAAAACCGACGACACCCCGCTTAGCGACCGTGCCTATCGTCGTGAACGTCATGTCATCCGCCTCAGTACTGCTCGCGGATTCGCGACACGAAGCGATCGCCTATCAGGTTGAGCCCCAGGGTCAACAAAAAAAGCACCAGACCGACAAAGAAGAGGCTCTGGAAGGTCAATCCCTCGCCAACCACTTGATCTGTGCCCGAAGCCAGAGAGGCCATAGCCGAAGGCATCGTCAGGCTGCCTTCGTAAGGCGAATACGTCTTGATAGCCGCATCAGCTGCACCACCCGCCATGAACACAACCATGGTCTCCCCAAGGGCACGGGATACAGCCACGATGAGAGATGCGACCAACCCCGACACAGCGGCGGGCAACACCACCCGCAACGTCGTCACAGCATTGCGCGCGCCGAGTGCTGCGGAGGCCTCACGCAGCGACTTCGGAACCGCGGTCATCGCGTCTTCGGAGATCGACGCCACTAAGGGGACCGTGAGAATCCCCACACCGATACCTGCGGTCAGCATTGAGCCACGGCCGCCTTCACCGCCAATGTTGGCCACCACGTTGGGGGCCAACCACAACAAGGCGAAGAAGCCAAGAACCACACTGGGGATTCCAGCGAGGATCTCGAGTATGGGTTTGAATATTGCCCGGTGAGTCGGTCGGGCATATTCCGAAAGATAGATCGCGGCACCCAACCCGAGCGGTGCGGCCACGATCATGGCGATGAAAGTTGTCCAAAGGCTCGCCACCAACAGAGTCGGCATGTCATAAATCCCGCGTCGCGGAAACCAGCCGAGCTGACCCCAGGTACTCGACCAGTCAACATCGCGCATGAAGATCCAAGCCTCAGAGAACAACACGTAGATGATCAGCGCCGAGACCACCACCGATACCAGTGCGGCGCTGAACATCACACGGCCGATGAACCGCTCCTTTCGCACCCGCCGGGGCGAGCCGGCAAGCGAATCGAGGCCCAAAGGCCGTTCAGGTGCAACAGGAGCGGCCATTAGTAGTAATTGCTCATCGGGATTCAGCCGGCCCAAGTGGCACGGACATCGTTTTTGGCTGCCTCGGTGAGCGCCACATAACCGACTTCGCCCACAGCCTGATCAAGGCCATCTGCCACGTAGAAGTCGACATAGGCCTTCAGTGCGGGGCTGGTGTCTGCCGTATCGGAGTTGACGTAAATGAATAGAGGGCGACTCAACGGGTAGTCACCTGAAGCGATGGTGTCAGGCGTGGCGTCAACGCATCCGCTCTCACCGTCATCAACGGCAAGGAGCTTGACCCCATCCACGTTGTTGGCGAATGCGAAGCCCACCCAACCAAGCGAGGCGTCGGCACCGGTGATGCCCTGGAGGATGACGTTGTCATCACCTGAGGGGTTGTAGTCGGGACGGGTAGTCGCGAGTTGGCCCCGCTCTTCTGCTGGGTCTTCAATCACCAGTTCGACGAAAGTATCGAAGGTGCCGGACTCTTCTCCCGGACCGAAAATGTCGAGCGGCAAGTCAGGGAGGTTGCCGGCACCACCAAGTTCGGCCGAAACAGCATTGACATCAGCCCACGAACCGCTTCCTGTCGCTTCAGGACCGGTGAGCGCGTAGAGATCGGCGAACGAAACACACTCAACGGGATCATTGGTGGAGTTGGTCATGACGGCTAGGCCATCGATACCGACCTGCAACTCCACATAGTTGATTCCGTTGGCCGCGCATTCTTCTGCTTCGCTGTCTTTGATCGCCCGTGAGGCGTCGGAGATGTCGGTCTCACCGCTGCAAAAGAGGGCGAAACCATCGCCAGTTCCGGGTCCGTCAACAGCAATGTTGACGTCGGGGTAGATGTCGTTGAACAGCTCCTGCACTCTCACCGACACGGGTTCAACCGTCGAGGAACCAGAGATGAAGATCTCGCCAGAAGGACCGCCGGAATCGGCTGAACCACCACACGCCGATGCTGCGAGCGCGACACTCACAGCCACCACCAGCAGCCGAACCACACGCTTCAAGCGACTCATAGGTGTTCCTTCCGATGAGGATGGGCCCGCGTTGCGCGAACCGCTTCCGACGCCAAGTTAAGGGAGCTTTGCGAATCCGCACCCTCAAACAAGTGAACCAAGGGTGAACACCCGGTGAACACTCCAGATGTGCCTGCGGTGCAATTTAAGTCGGTTGACATATAGGCTGAAGTCCGCCACTCTGTTCTCGCCGGAGCTTCCGGCCGCAGAAAAAGGACCGCCATGAGCAACATTCATCGCACCGAGCATCAGCTTCAAGCTGACATTGCCGCGCGCGTAAATGTGCAGACGGTCATGCCGGCTTCTTGGTTTGCCACGAAGCCGTATTTCAACCCGCGGCCCTTCGGCGCTCCCTCTGGGTAACCAGACCCAACAACGGGAAGTACGCAGAAAGGCCGCCGGTAATCCCAGCGGCCTTTCTGCGTTGCCCAACCAGTTCTCACCGCACAAGAAACCCGCCAGACAAGAAACCGACAGAAGAAGAAAACCGCCGACACATTGAAACCCAAGACACGGAAGGAGACGGGGCCATGTCCACCCTCGTCGACATCACTGAACAACTCCCAGCCCACAACACCGCTTGGGAGACGCACGCGGCCTGCAAGACGGTAAATAACGCCTATGACTTGTTTTTCTCCGACGACATCGGCGAGATTTCTGCTGCCAAACGTGTCTGCGCCGAGTGCCCAGTGATCGCACCATGCCTCGAAACTGCTCTGAACAACCAAGAGCGATGGGGAGTCTGGGGTGGGCAGCTCTTCATGAACGGCGAGATGCTGACCGTCAAACGCCGTCGGGGTCGTCCTCGGAAGGTGGCTCGTCCCGAGGATCTGATGCCGGTGATTCCGGTGCCAATGCATCTTCGGGAACGAGCGGAACGGCGGACCGCTTAAGGCGCTGATCGACCACTCCTCTGAGAACCCGGGCAACGGTTTACGCGAGCCCCGGTTCTTGGTCGATCAGCGCCCGAGCGGCCGCTAGGCCGAGGGTGGCTGGGGCGTTCTGCGAGGTAGCGTTTTGGCGGAGTCTTCGTGCCGGAGTTCTGATGCCCTTGTTCTGTAAATTCGCCGCGGTCTTGTTGACCGTTGTGTTGGTCGCTGCTTGTGGTGACGACACCTCTAGCGATTTTGGTGACGCCAATACCATCGATCTCAGCAACGGAGCACTCAGTCCCGAAACTGAGGACGTTCAAACCGCGCCTGTCGACGGGTCTATTCGCGATCTTGGGTTCGCCTCACTGGTTGGTGATAGCCAAGACACATTCGCAAGCCATCTCGACAAGCCGCTGGTAGTCAACTTCTTCGCTGCTTGGTGCGGTCCGTGCCGGGCCGAGCTGCCCGAGTTTGAATCCGTCTACCAGGAACTCAAAGATCAGGTGAACTTCATCGGCATCAGCCGCGACGACTCCGCCGCGCCGTCGCTCGACTTGCTGGCCGATACTGGAGTGTCTTATCCATCGGGATGGGACCGGGACGGGTCGCTGTTCCCAGAACTACGCTTGTTTGGCATGCCCAGCACGCTGATGGTTGATCGCGACGGAGTGGTTGTGGAGCAGTGGGCCGGCGTGCTCACCACTGAGGGACTACGCGACCTGATCACGGAGCACCTGCTCTAATGGGACGGATTCTGATAGCAAACATGACGGAGGTCCGCTGATGGGTGTCTACGCTTTTCCTTTCGCGCTTGGTTTGGTTGCCGCGTTCAACCCGTGTGGTTTCGCCTTGCTGCCCGTCTACCTGTCGTATTTTCTGGGTGTTGACGGTGACAACAAAGCCAGTCGGCTAGCCACCATTGTGCGCGGCCTGGTGGTGGGCTTGGTGATGACTGCGGGATTTGTCGCCGTGTTCGGGATCTGCGGCGTGGCATTCGAAACGTTCATCAACCAAGGCACGGTATTTGAGTACACGGGTTATCTGACGATCGCGATCGGCGTGTTGATGCTTCCCTTGGGTGTCTTCATGGCGCTGGGCAAGGACTTCGTGCTGCGGCTCCCGAAACTGAACCTGGGAACCGGCAGTCGGGATCTCTCATCGGTGTTTCTTTTTGGTGTGAGCTACGCGGTCGTCTCGTTGTCGTGCACGATCGGGTTGTTTCTGTCGTCGGTCACAACCTCGTTCACAACCGACGGATGGTTGGAAGGATTTGGTAACTTCCTCGCTTATGCGCTCGGTATGGGCGCTCTGATCACCTTTTTGACAATGAGCTTGGCGCTCGCCAAAACCGACGTGGCCAAAGGGATGCGGCAGGTGCTGCCCTACGTGGGCCGTTTCTCGGGTCTGGTGCTCTTGATCGCGGGTCTCTATCTGATCGACTACGGCTACTTCGAGATCCGGCTGTTGTCGGGCAGCAACTACTCGAGCCCGAGGGTTGACAGTTTTCTGGAGATGCAAGCGGCGGTCAACAACTGGATCCAGGACACCACCCCGGAGCGCATCGCGGTGATCAGTGTGCTCGGGGTGATCGGCGCGCTGATCATCGGTTGGCGAGATCTCGAAACCGACAGAATCAAGCGATTCAGTGTCAGCGCTGGTTTTATCTGCAGCTACCTGATCATTGAGTTTCTGTTCAACCAGGGAGAGTTCATTTTCTTGCCGCTGCTCCGCTTCATCGGAGGATGGCCGCTGCGGGTTGTTCATTGGTTCAGCGACCCGTTGCGCTTCGGCGTGCCTATCGAAGCTGCACTCACGGCACTGCTCGTCTGGCTCGTTTGGCGGCGGTTTGCTCGTTATCTCCGCTCCCGATCCAGATCAGTTGCTGACAACCTCACGGAAACCGACAACTAACCGCGGTCAGGGGGCGAGACGCTCGATTATCCAGGCGTCCGCTTCTCGGCGGTAACGGACCCGGTCATGAAGACGGTCTGGACGGCCCTGCCAGAACTCAACGCCTTGAGCTGTAACCAGGTACCCGCCCCAGTGGGGCGGTCTCGGTATCTCGTCGGGATACAACTCGTTCAGCTCAACAACTCGAGCCTCAAGTTCGGCCCGCGACCCGAGCACTGCCGACTGCTCGCTGGCAACAGCACCAATCTGGGCGCCGCGAGGACGACTCGCGAAATATGCGTCGGATTCCGACTCGGGTACATGGCTCACCTCGCCGACAACACGTACTTGCCGCTCAATCTCGCGCCACACCATCGTGAGCGCGGCACGGCCGTTGGCTTCGAGTTGGGTGCCCTTGGCAGACATCCGGTTGGTATAGAACACGAATCCGCGGCTATCGGCGCCTTTCAACAGAACGGCCCTGGCATCGGGCCATCCATGGGCGTCAACCGTTGACAACACCATGGTGTCGGCGATGTAAGGGTTGACGTCTACCCAAAGGTCGAACCAAGCGCGGAACTGCGTCATGGGATCTTTGGCGACATCTGAGACATCGAGTCCAATGCGTCCAAACTCTTCACGCATCGCGGCCATTCCCATTGCCGGAGCCTACTGTTTGCGAGGTGAGCGCTAGCCGGTTTGTTGCGATCGCTGGTTTAGCGATGGCGGGAATCGCAGGTGCGGTATTGCGATGGGCCGCAACCGAGATCATCGACAACCCGTTGTGGACCTTGCTGCTGCTCAACAGTGCCGGAGCGTTCATCCTGGGCTTGCTGCTGCGCACTCACGCAGAGCACTCATCAATCCGGCTTTGCCTGGGAGTTGGCTTCTGCGGTTCGCTGACCACCTTCTCCACACTCGCAGCCGAAATAGCCGAGCGCATCAACCAAGGTCAATATCCCGGGGCGTTCGGCTTCACCGCCATCACTGTCGGCGTCGGACTCGTCGCTGTGGTGGCCGGACGCCAGTTGGGCGCTCAGCTAAAGAGCAGGCGCACATGACCATTATGGCATTCGGCGCCGCCGCTCTGATCGGCACACTGGCGCGTTGGCAACTGGGAGTGCGCCTCGGATCACCGCAGGGAACTTTCGTCGCGAATATTGCCGGGTCGTTCGCCTTCGGACTGCTGCACGCAGCCGGACCCGACGAACTCATCATCGTCGGAATCGGTGGCGTCGGAGCCTTCACAACCTTCTCGGCGCTGGCCGGAGAACTCATCGAGATCTGGCCCCGCTCCCGCAAGCGCGCCGTGGCTTATGGCTCGTTGACCCTAATCGCAGGCGTGGCCGCCGCCTGGCTTGCCATCTCATTGACCTAGTCCGCTCCCGCTGAACAAGGTTATTGGTGCGCCTGGGCACCCCGATCAGGTCGGCGAACCCCAAGACGCTCAAGCCCGCTTCGTCCCGTTTCAACTCGGGGTCCTCAAAGTGGGCGGTACTCGGCCCCGTTTCGCCAGACCCGAAGCCGCACACGCGCCTCACCCAAAGTCGCCTTCAACTCCTAACACTCAACCTCCGACTCCAGTTCTCGAGCCGAAAATGTCGCCTCCGACCCTGAGCCGGGCCTCTCGACGAGCGTCCAAAAAACTCCTTGCAACAGGCTCAAACCTAGACCTGAGCAAGGTATCTCGACCCGGTGCACCATCAATCACCGACATGGATCACCCCATAACTGAGGTTTCAAGCCAACGGGGAAACTCAAGACTCGAGGATACCAAGTCCCTGGTAGATGGTGGTTTTTTGGAGGTTGGTGGTATAGCAGCGTTCATGGGACGGGAATATTTTTCCGTGTTGGGCTTGACAGGGGGGGGATTATAGATACGGGCATGAGACCAAAAACATGCCACACTCCGTTGCGCCGAATCCCCGCTAGGGTCGCCGCAGCGACAACCATCATACTGGCCCTTTCAATGCTGGTTTCGTTAGCCCCAAACAACGTTTCAGCCGTTCCCGTGCTTTCAGGCTTGGAAGCCGAACCAGCCAGCGCCCACGAAGTCCTACATCCTGTTGGTAGACCCATGAGAGTCTGTACAACACAAACAGAGCCAGTGCAAGTGATCGTTGGCTATGAAGGTGCAGGCCGCTTTCGGCGACCCGTCTACGCTTGGCAGGTAGAGACCCGCACAACCTGTAGATGGGAGAACGTTATCTCGTACGAACCAAGGCGACACATTCACATTAGCGAGCAGGACTGCCAGTTCTACGGCGTCACGGGTTCTGCTATTGCCGGGACTGTTGCAGGTGCTCCCGTCGGCGGCGCCATCGGCGCAGCGGTGGCCTACGAGGTGTGCCAGATTGTAAGTCGAATCATCTGGTATTGATAAAGGAGAATCATAATATGAACTTCGCAACAAAGAGATCGCTCCCATTTCGAGAGAGAAGATTGCGCGATTTTCAAGCGAATCCGGTGAATTTTGTCGCCACGGTAGCGCTGTCAACCGTCGGGATCGTAACCGTGTTCGAGCACGCTTCGGATGGGGTTCGTAGGGTGGGCGTGATGCTAGCCCTTCTCTGTCTAGTCGCCCAGAATGTTTGGAAGAAGCGCAGCGCTAGCACGGCAATCCCGGTGGGCGCTCAGGGTGAGTGAAACGTTCCCTAGGCCGTAGCCGTGTTCCGGTATCTCGCGCGTGCGGGAATAGCGTTATCGCTATTGTTGGCTGGATGCAGCGGAGGCTCCGACACGGGCGCTTGCCGCGACGCCGCGACTGCACAAGCAGAAGCCGAGCGAGTCTGGGCTTCGATTGTTGAGGATCACAGCGCGGCTCACGTTAACGAAACCGGCGACCATCCCGAACTCGATGGGCTATTGATTTCTGCTCGCGTTGACATGATCATCGCCGTTGAAGCCACGCGGCGGGCTTGCCAGTAAGAAAATCCGAAACGCAGGGCGCCGCTGGCCACCATCTGGCCCGACACCTAGGTCTACGGTTGATTCTTGGATCGCGAGACTCCAGACGATCAACTAGTGGCCTCTATCCTGGTGAGTCCGCTGAGGTATGGGTGCAACACTTCTGGCATCTCGACCGAACCGTCGGGTTGTCGATAGGTCTCCACGATCGCAGCCCAAACCCGAGGAACCGCCAAAGCAGATCCGTTGAGGCTGTGAACGAACCGGGTGCCCTTTGTGCCCTCAGATCGATAGCGAATGTTGGCGCGCCGACTCTGATAGTCGGTGCACCACGAAACCGAGGAAACCTCAAGCCAACGATCAGCTCCAGGGGCGAACACCTCAATGTCGAAAGTGCGTGTGCCTGCACCGCTGATATCGCCGCAAGCCAGGTCGACTACCCGATGAACCAGGCCCAAATCCCGAATAGCGCTTTCAGCCCGTTCGAGGATCTCCATATGCATGTCGTGACCTTGCTCAGGGGTGCAGAACGCATACATCTCGACCTTGTCGAACTCATGAACCCGCAACAAGCCGCGGGTGTCACGTCCCGCGGCGCCAGCCTCGCGCCGGTAGCACGAGGTGTGAGCCATCAGCCTGATCGGTAGTTCGTCCTCGTTCAGGACCTCACCAGCAAACATCGAGGTCAGCGGCACCTCAGCGGTCGGAATCGCCCACAGGTCGTCGCGTTCAATGTGGTACGCCTGAATAGCGAACTTCGGCAGATGACCAGTCCCGATCATGGTGTCGGTCTTCACCAAGGTCGGCGGGCGGACTTCTTCAAAGGCATCACGGTTGCGGTCGAGACCGTAGGCGATCAGCGCTCGCAGCAATCGCGCGCCGTCGCCGCGGTACATCACGAACATGGAGCCCGAGAGACGCACCGCGCGATCAACATCAAGTATCTGTAGTTGTTCACCGATCTCCCAGTGGGGAACCTTCTGGTGATCGCCGAAACCGTCGGGGTCATAGCCAGAGTTGCGAACTTCGACATTGTCGTTTTCGGTCAGCCCATCGGGGGCATCAGGCGACGGCATATTGCTGACGTTGAGCATCAGCATTCGAAGCTCACCCGCGAGTTGCTCACAGCGCTCATCAAGAGCTTTCTCCCGAGCCCCGAGGGAACGACTGTGATCAGCAAGAGCCTGTGCCTCACTGGCCTTGCCCTCCGCGTGCAGCGAACCAACCTGCTTGGAGGTTTGCCGAATTTTAGAGCGAATCTCGTCACGCTCGGTGGAAGTCGTCCGCAAAAGGGCATCGAGTTCCACGATTTCGTCGATCGACGATGTGGGCTCTCCGCGACGCGCGACAGCTGTCTTGACAGCTTCGGGGTCCGAACGGATCAGCTTGATATCGAGCATGGCCGTTGACGGTAGCGCCCCATCAGCGCCGTTCCCTCAGAATAAGAGGCCGAGCGGAATGATCCGAAGCCCGTCGCGTCGGAACGAGGCCGTGGACCGAGCGGCCCGGTGAGCGAAGCGAACAAGAGCGGGCGATAGCGTATCTTTGTTCTTCTGTAACCAACCAACACCGGACCGTGAGGCAGCATGACCGTCCCAGATTTTCGATCAATCACCGTTGAGGAATTGGTGCGCCGCATCAAATCCCGTGAGTTGAGCGCCACAGAGGTCACCAACGCCGCGCTTGAACGTATTGAACTCCTCAACCCGGCGCTCAACGCCTTTGTTGCTGTGGACGCCGATGCTGCACGAACTCAAGCTGCCGACATCGACCGCGCATTGGACGCCGGATCTGAGGTCGGTCCCTTGGCCGGAGTACCAATAGGAGTGAAAGACCTCGCCGACGCAACTGGTTTCCAAACAACTCGCGGAGCCATGCATCTCGCCGATGTGGCACCAGCTCGCGAAGACTCGACCGAGGTAGCCAGGATGCGCGCCGCGGGTTGCGTGATTCTCGGCAAGACCAACACCCCGGAAGCCGGCTGGACAGGCGACACGTTCAATTCAGTGTTTGGTGCGACCGTGAGCCCTTGGGGCAGCAACCGTTCGCCCGGCGGTTCATCAGGAGGCACCTCAGCCGCTATCAGCTCGGGGATGATCCCGTTGGGGACCGGTTCCGATGGAGGCGGATCGATCCGCATACCGTCTTCGCTCACCGGCCTGTCAGGGCACAAGCCCACGCAAGGTCGAGTACCGAGCGGACCGGCACCGATGGGAGCAAGCGACTTGTCGACGGTGGGGCCGTTGGCACGTCGTATTCGTGACGTTGCCATGGTGCTCGACGTAGTAAGCGGCCCATCACCGGGTGACCTGCGCTCGCTCGACCCGATCGCGCCGCTACGTCCGCGGCTCGATGATCCGCCCGCTCCGGCGCGCGTTCTGTGGTGCCCGAACATTGAAGGGAGCCCAGTCGACGACGAGATCCTCGCTAGCTGTTTGGGCGCGGTTGAGCGCATGAAGCAGGCCGGGGTGGAGGTCGTCGACATTGAACCGGTCATGCCAGAAATAATCGGCCCGTTCGTGTTGCTCTTTTACGGTGGCATGGTTCCCACTTACCGGGAACTCTTCGGCACACCTGCATTCGAAGAAATCACTCCGGGGCTTCGGAACATTCTCGAAGGAGCGGACGAGCGTTTGACCCCTGACGCCATAGAGGACGCCCGCAAGCAAGCGCAGGCCGCGTCGCTTCGACTTGCCGAGGTGATGTCTGGTTTTGATGCGTTGCTAAGCCCGACCGTTGTCGGCCAGACACCCTTTTGTGAAGGGCCGGGAATGATCAACGGAGAAGAAACCGATATGTGGATCGGCAACACCTATCCGCTCAACGTCACGCGCCGTCCCGCAGGCACCACGCCATCTGGATATACGTCTGACAACATGCCGGTGGGCCTGCAAATCGTCGGCCACCAGAACGATGACGGCCGGGTGCTTGAGATAACTACCTGGATAGAAGATCTGCTCAGCCTCAACCCGATCGCCCCCGATGTCGTTTGATCAAACGAATACCTCGACGTACCGCTTGATCGCAGTGGAGCTTCGAGGCTGTATCGTCATCGTGCCGGGCGATTAGCTCAGACGGCTAGAGCGCTGCCTTCACACGGCAGAGGTCGAGGGTTCAAGTCCCCCATCGCCCACAAAATTCGATACCGCCCTAGTCGCGCCAGTAATTGTTGGCCGCGGCGATAGTTTGAAATTCGATTGCGACGATCTGACCGGCTTGCATGAGTTTGGCCGTATCCGTCGCGTAGTCGTATCGGAGCCCGGCCCTAGTATCGGCATCAGTTTGGATTGAGGCGATGGTTTTGCGAGCGATCATAATGGCGAGCTCGCGCCCTTGAGCCGGAGTATCGGTGATCAGGGTCGGGATGACGTCGTCGAAGATAGACATGGCCGTTGAGCCTATCGCTTGCTGTTTGGATGACTGCCCGCGCTCTGGCCACATAGTTGAGGATGTGCCGTGCTTGCGTCGTCACCCCGCATGTCGTCACCTTCGTCCTC
>JAKZTU010000009.1:0-3201 GCA_047516945.1 Acidimicrobiales bacterium | reverse complement strand
GCCGCGCTCGAACCCCACCGCACCACCGCCCAAGCCCTCCAAGCCGCACTCGAACCCCACCGCACCACGCTCCGATCGGCGCGGCTGAGCCAACCCTCCCAATACGCTGACGTTCTCTGGCACACCCCGGTTATTGAGAATCAGTTTGCTTTGGTTGACGATGCCTTCAACGAGGTCTTGCTCAACGATGCCAACAATGAGTTTGAGGAGACAACGGTTTTTCCCTGCGATACGACGGTACCGCTCCTTTTTTGGCCGGACAGTACCGATGCACAGCGAGTCAAACTGGTACTTCTGTCGGCCTCCTCACTCGTCCTCCTCCAAGCGTTTGCACCAGCCACACCAATCGTTCTCAAAGAGTTCTGGTTTGCGATGACATTGCTCGGAGCGCTAGTCGCAAAGTACCCAGGAATCAATGGACTATTGTTCACTGCCACGCTAGTGACCTGGATATTGGGAAGCCGCTAGTCTGAGGCCGGTGAGCGGCACTGACCCAACCGAGAACCAGCATCCTGATCAAGCGGGTCTCGATATTCCCACGCTACCCGAGGATTGGGAACGGGCCTTGGCGGTCGTGGCCCATCTCGACGACCTTGAATATGGAGCGTCGGCGGCTGTCGCCCGCTGGACCGCCATGGGCAAAGACGTACGTTACGTGCTGGCCACCCGGGGCGAGGCCGGTATCGATTCCATGCCTCCCAGCGAGGCCGGTCCGCTGCGCTCGAAAGAGCAGGTCTCTGCCGCGGCCGCCGTGGGTGTTTCGGTGGTTGAGTTCCTGGATCACCCTGATGGCCTAGTAACCAACGGGATCGAACTGCGGCGAGACCTGGCTGCGGCCATCCGCCGTCACCAGCCAGAAGTGATCATCGGATCGAATTACCGCGACCGGTGGGGAGACTCCGGGCCGTGGAACCATGTCGATCACCGAGAGCTCGGTAGGGCTCTGCCCGACGCCGTTCGCGACGCCGCCAATCGCTGGCTGTTCACCGAAGCTGGCGAGCCGTGGAACGGTGTGAGCTGGATCGCATACGCATCCTCTCCTGTGCCCACCCATGGAGTTGATGTGACCGATCATCTCGCGGCCGGCGTGGGTTCATTACGCTGCCACCGCATCTACATCGAGAGCCTGGGCGACCCGTCCTTCAATCCCGATTCCTTCCTGAGCAACAGCTGCCAACGGGTCGGCGAGACGCTGGGCGTGCAGTACGGAGTCGCCTTCGAACTGATCCCAATGTGATCAAGCGCTAGCGGAATCCCCCATATCGCCGACGCAGTGCTGGGGTTGCCCCCCACAATGTCGGCGGTCCGAGCAGCCACCCGCAGCACCCGCTCAGGCGGGTGTTTCAAAACTAGAGCGATCAACAGACCCCAAGCTATCCACGCTCATGAAACTCACCGCTGCGCTTGGCGCGTCTCTCCATATCGAAATAACCGCCCAGGACCACACCATCGCTCTCGACCAGACTCCCAAGACAACATCTCATACGCCGGGATAAGAAAACGGCGCTTGAAACACCGGGTCAGCCCGCATTCGGCATCCAACGGAACGTTCTACCTCAAACCCCCACCCGAACCCGACCACTGAAACCAGCGGCGGTTACTCGAAACGGAGGGCTTCGGTGGGCGACAGGCGAGAAGCGCGAACGGCCGGATAGATACCCGCCAAAGCACCGATTACGAACGCCGCGCCGAGACCGCCCCAGACCGCTATGTCGGGAATGATCACCCGCCATCCCTGAGTTGCCGAATACCCCGCGGTGACCGCAACACCGAGCAACACCCCGGCTGCACCCCCCGCCGCAGACAAGAGCAGCGACTCGGTCAGAAACTGGCCGAGGATGTGACCTCGAGTAGCCCCGATCGCTCGTCGCAACCCGATCTCGCCGCGCCGCTCAAGCACACCGATCACCATCACGTTGGCGATTCCGATCCCGCCAACGAATAGAGCCACCGCACCCAAGCCGAGGAAAAGGTTTGCAAACTGGTTCTCGGCGGCCTCTTGTGCCTCCAGCAGGTCTGAAGGCCGGCTCACCTCCACCTCTTCCGGGTTCGCCGGATCGGCCGTGGCGGGCATGACATCGCGGGTGATATCAATCCACCCTTCGTTGACCCGTAGATAGACCGTCGTCGCCGCGCCATCAGCATCGAAATAGTCAATCGACGCCTGATGCCCGATAATCGCCGCCCGGTCCAAATCGGGAGCCAGCGCAAAAGGTTCCAAGATGCCCACTACCTCCACCCAACGGTCGCCAATGAGCACCCGCGGCCGGCTGCTGAGGTCCCTGATCCCAAGCCGCTGCGCTGTGACCGATCCCAGAACCACGGCGGGATACTCAAGGGCTGCCTCGGTGAGGAATGTGCCATGGGCGATTTCGCCGTTGAGGGTGTCGAGCAGGGCCATGTCGCTTCCCACCACCGAGATGCCGCCAGTCCGGCCCGACGGGATGAAGTCGCTGCGGTACACGCCAACGTCGACTGAGGACACAAAGGAGATCTCCTCCACGCTCCCCACCCGTCCGATCATCGCTACAGCTTCATCCGGAAGCGTGGCATCGCCAGCACCGAAACCAGCGGAGGGGGTTACTTGCAAGAGGTTGGTGCCCAAGGCGTTGATCTTGTCGAGCAAATCGGACTTGGACGATTCAGAGAGACCGAGCACGCCCAAGAGAGAAGCGATACCGATGGCGATACCCAGCGCTGAGAGGGCAGCACGCAACTTTCGGGATTGAACCCCCGCAAACCCGACACGAAGCACATCAAGCGGCCGGAGACGGCTCGGCTTCACAGCCGAGTTCGGTGAGTTCGCCGATTTCCCCGATTTCTTTGAGTTCACCACGTCTGCCTCGTATCGGACTGCACCTGCCCGTCGAGCAGACGCACGATTCGGGGAAGATGTGCGGCGATCTCATCGTTGTGGGTTACCACGACAATCGTGCTCCCCTCGGCATGCAGTCGCTCGAACAGTTCAATGATCGACGCGTTCGCCTTGGAATCCAGGTTGCCAGTGGGTTCATCGGCCAGTATCAACGCCGGGTCATGCACCAAAGCTCTAGCGATAGCGACCCTTTGCCGCTCACCCCCGGACATTTTCGACGGAACGTGGGACTTCCGGTTTCCGAGGCCTACCCGGTCTAAAGCTGCCGCCGCTCGTTCTCTCCGTTCTCTGGGGGCCACCCCCTGACTCACAGGAACGCTCAGAAC
>JAKZTU010000008.1:0-5179 GCA_047516945.1 Acidimicrobiales bacterium | reverse complement strand
ACCAGGCCCTTGTCGTCGTGGTGGATCTCGGCCACCGCGGCAACGTTGCGGCCGATGCCGATGCCGTAACTGCCCATCACCAAAGGCTTCTGTTCGCCATTGGGATCAAGCACCAGCGCACCCAGCGCGTCGGAGTATTTGGTTCCGAGTTTAAAGATGTGGCCCGCCTCAATGCAGCGAACGATCTCGAGAGGGGTACCACATTCCAGGCAAGGCTCGTTTGCTTGGACCCTGCGAAGGTCGGTCCATTCGTCAACGGCGATGTCGCGAGCCACATCAACCCCGGACCAATGCCAGTCGTCTTCGTTGGCGCCGGTGGTCATACCACGCCGACCCTTGAGCGCGGGATCACAGATGACGCGCAGGCCGTCGACATTAACGGCACCGAGGGATCCAGGATTGGCACCGAGATGCTGAAGGGTTTCTTGCGGATTAGCGGGCCGGATGTCTGCCGCCCCGGTGGAATCGGCCAACTTCTGAATCTCGAGTTCGTGGTCGCCGCGCAGCAATGCCAAGGTCACTTCGCCGTCAAGCACCATCACCATCGTCTTGATCTGATGCACGGCCGCGGCGCCGCCCTCGATTGTCTCCAATGCGGCGATCGTGCGCACACCCGGTGTAGGGAAACGCAACAACTCTGAGAGGTCTCGATCCTCAACCTCAGCCAAACGAGCTCCCGCTCGTTCAAGGTTGGCTGCATAGCCACAATTGCTGCACAACGCGATGTCGTCTTCGCCTGCGCTGGAAGGGACCATGAACTCGGTGGAACCTGAGCCGCCCATGGCTCCAGACGACGCCTCTACCGGTATCGCAGGCAGGTCTAGGGCAGCAAAGATGCGGATATACGCGTCGTGGTGGATATCGAAACTGTGATCGAGGCCCGCTTCGTCGATGTCGAACGAATATGAGTCCTTCATTGCGAACTCGCGAACCCTCAACAGGCCACTTTTCGGACGAGGTTCGTCACGGAACTTCCACTGGATCTGGTACCAGATCTGCGGCAGCGACTTGTATGAAGTGATCTCTCGGGCCACATCAGTGAAGATTTCCTCATGGGTCATCCCTAAGACGTTGTCGGCACCTTTGCGATCAACGAGACGAAACATCTCTTCGCCCACTGCCTGCCAGCGTCCCGACTTTTTCCAGATCTCAGCGGGATGCATCGCTGGCAACAGGAACTCTTGGCCACCGATGGCTTCCATCTCGCGCCGCACAATCGCGGCAACTTTTTCGTGCACCCGCAACCCGAGCGGCAGCAACGAGTAGTGCCCTGAGTGGAGTTGGCGGATGAATCCACCGCGGATCAACAATTTGTGGTTGGCTGCTTCGGCATCGGCTGGCGGCTCGCGCAGCGTGGGTACAAAAAGGTTCGACCAGCGCATTGAGCGACCATATCCGAACACCAGCACACAAGACGCCCAATTCTTATCAAGCGCTCTGCAGATCTGTGCCGCACACCGGTTCCGCATTGCGGTATTGTTCCGATGTGGACAACGTTGGTGTAGACGACCGCGAAGAGAAGACCCGATTGGAACCGAGAGGACCGACTCGGAAGGGACTCAATCGCGGCAATCGCCGTCAGCGCTACGTCAAGCCCCTGGAACGGATCACTACTCCGATGGTGCGCGAAAACGGTGAACTGCGTGCTGCTACTTGGGATGAGGCGCTTACCCGCGCGGCGCAAGGTCTCGCACGGATCCGAGATCAACACGGCGGCGAAGCGTTCGGCATGTTCAGTTGCTCAAAATCGACCAACGAGATGAACTACGCAGCGCAGAAATTCATTCGCTGCGCTATGCGATCCAACAACATTGATTCCTGTAATCGAACTTGACACGCACCCTCGGTCGTCGGTCTGGCGACAGTCTTCGGAGCAGGCGGGGGAACATCTTCATACAAAGAAGTGGAAGAGACTGACCTTGTCTTGCTGTGGGGGTCCAACGCCCGCGAGGCCCATCCGATCTACTTCCATCATCTGCTGACAGGGCTCAACAACGGAGCGAAGATGTACACGGTTGACCCGCGGCGCACGAGTTCAGCGAAGTTCGCCGATGCTTGGCTTGGTCTCAACGTTGGAACCGACATCGCCCTAGCCAACGCGGTCGGACGGGAAATCATCGCTGCGGGCCTCCATGACCGCGACTTCATCGCCCACTCCACGCAAGGTTTTGATGATTACAAGGCGGCTGTAGAGCCCTACACACTGGAACATGCCGAACAGATAACCGGTGTCCCGGGCCACGCCATCGGCGAGATGGCGCACGACTATGCCACTGCCAAGACGGCGCAGATCCTGTGGACCCTGGGAATCACTGAGCACCACAACGCTGTCGAAAACGTCTTGTCGCTGTGCAACTTGGCCCTGCTCACGGGACACGTAGGACGCTGGGGATCAGGTCTGGTGCCGCTGCGCGGGCAGAACAACGTGCAGGGAGGAGGCGACATGGGTGCGCTGCCCAACAAGTTCCCTGGATTCCAAGACCTCGAAGACCCCGTCGCATTGGCCAAGTTCGAGGCTGCCTACGGCATGAAACTCCCGTCAGAGCCCGGACTGCACCTCACTTTGATCTTTGAGGCGATGGAGAAGGGCAGCATTAAGGGTCTATACGTGATCGGAGAAAACCCCGCAGATTCCGAGGCTGATGTGGCACACGCCCGCAAATTGCTCAGCGGTCTCGACATCCTCGTCGTGCAAGACATCTTGATGACAAGAACTGCCGAGATGGCCGATGTTGTTTTCCCCGCCGCGGTGGGATGGGCCGAATCCGAGGGCACGGTCACCTCATCGGAGCGACGAGTCCAGCGAGTTCGCGCCGCGGTCTCGCCCCCCGGCGAAGCCCGCCACGACACCGAGATCATCGGCGACCTAGCGACTCGCCTCGGAGTCGATTGGGGTAATCCTACTTCCCAGGACCTCTGGGATGAACTTCGCTCGCTGTCGCCGCTCCACGCCGGTATGAGCTGGGACCGCCTCGAATCCGAAGGTGGTCTGCAATGGCCCTGCACCGACCTGGAGCACCCAGGCACCCCGTTCCTGCACGGCTGGTTGTGGGAAGAGGACCTTGATGGTCGGGAACCGGCACCGTTCAGCGTTTGTCACCACGAAGGGCCAAAGGAACAACTCAGCGACGAGTTCCCACTTCGACTCACCACAGGACGGGCGCTGGACAGCTTCAACACTGGCGTGCAATCAGGCAGTTTCGCTTCGCCGATCCGCTACGGCGATGGTATCGATATCAACCCCCTTGACGCTCAACAGCTCGGTATAAGCGACGGTGACCGGGTGCTCGTCAGCTCACCCCGCGGCTCAGTTGAGACTTGTGCTCGAATCCAACCCGACATTCCCGTGGGCCTCACCTTCACCACTTTCCACTTTCCGGAACTAGTCGACATCAACAAGCTCACCAACCCCGAATGGGACCTCCGGTCCGGCACCGCCGAGTTCAAGGCCGCAGCGGTGCGGATCGAACGGATAGAGAAGCTGACCCCCGCCTTCAACACGGTCACCGAATCTGGCAATGGCTGACCTATTTATCGGCGACGACGTAGCCGACGAGATCGAAATTGCTGCCGTCACCACCGCCATAGGGGTTGTCACCGCTGTTGTGCGTGAGACGGAGCGTCTCGTCTATGGAGGAACACACCGTCGCCGTGACCACCGCCACCTGCTGCTTCCCGCCCTTCACGCGTTGCAAAACGCCAAGGGATGGATAAGCCCCGGAGGCCTCAATCACGTTTGTGAAGTGCTGCAGGTACCGCCGGCGGAGGCTTACGGTGTGGCCACGTTTTATGAGATGTTCCGCTTGGACGACCCCAACCATGACCTCGGGACCACCCATGTCACCCATGTTTGTGTTGATGCGGCTTGTCAGATCGCTGCCAACGAGGAACTGATCGCTGAGCTTGAGGCCCAAGGAAATCACGTTCACCGTTCTCCCTGCCTTGGGCAATGTGAGCGAGCCCCCGCACAGTTCCACCAAGGTGTAGGAAGGCCCGACTCGGCCCCGGCCGACGAAGTCGCTGTTGCCAAGCAGATACCCCAGCAAGGGGATCCATCGTTGCGGCTGTTACGTAACGTCGGCGTTGTGGACCCGACATCCCTTGATGCTTACAGGGCCAATGGCGGATACCGAGCGCTTGCACGAGCCATTGAGATGGGGCCTACCGCGGTGTGCACCGCGGTGGCAGACTCTGGCCTCTCCGGTCGCGGTGGGGCTGCCTTCCCAACTGGCATCAAATGGCGAGCAGTGGCCGCGGAGCAGGGCCGACCCAAACATGTGGTGGCCAACTGCGATGAATCCGAGCCGGGCACCTTCAAAGACCGGGTAGTGATGGAGCAAGACCCCTTCGCGGTAATTGAGTCACTCACACTCGCTGGCTTCGCAACGGGTGCCAATAACGGCTGGATCTATATTCGCGGTGAGTATCCACTTGCCACCGCTCGGCTCCAGAACGCGGTGGATCAGGCTCGTGAAGCGGGCCTGCTAGGCGCGAACGCGGCAAACTCAGGACACCGTTTCGACATCGAGATTCGTCGTGGCGCCGGTGCTTACATTTGCGGTGAGGAAACCGCCTTGTTCGCTTCACTTGAAGGCTTCAGAGGTGAGCCGCGCAGCAAACCCCCATTCCCCACCACACATGGACTGTTCAGAGAGCCGACAGCGATCAACAATCCTGAGACGTTGCTCAACACCCTCGATATCGTGCTCATCGGCCCCGACGAATATCGCAGTCGAGGAACTGAACGTTCGCCTGGAACGAAGCTGCTGTGCTTGAGCGGCCGGGTGTCTAAGCCAGGGATCTACGAGGTGGAGTTCGGCACAACGCTTGGTCAGGTGCTCGAACTCGCAGGTCCCTTGACCGGTAGCGGCACTCTGGCCGCGGTGCTGATGGGCGGCGCAGCCGGCTCGTTCGTCGGCCCCGACGCCCTCGACATGCCGCTGACACTGGAAGACACGCGTGAACGCGGCACCACGCTGGGTTCAGGTGTGGTGATGGCTTTCACCGATGAGATTGATATGACCGATGTGGCGGTGCGCATCGCGGAGTTCTTCAAGAACGAGTCGTGTGGTCAGTGCGTGCCGTGCCGTGTCGGCACTGTCCGGCAGTTCGAGACGATGGTGCAGATCCAAGCGAAGGGTTCTTTGTCCGAGCAGCGCCGTAGCTTGGTAGACGACAT
>JAKZTU010000007.1:0-3578 GCA_047516945.1 Acidimicrobiales bacterium | reverse complement strand
CCCCCAGTAGTGGCAATCGGGCGGGGCGACTTCGAGGATCACTGCCTCGTCGGGTTGGCACTGGAAGTTGCCCATGCCGTACGACAAGCCTCGGTGCCCTCCCCACTCGCTTAATCCGGGATCGAGGAACGGAGACGAGTTGAATCACCCCGGGTTTGGTAGAGACTGTTTTTTGTGTGTCTCCGCCGGGTCGGCGGGGTTGGTTTGATTGTAGTAGGCGTTCTCGTGCGCGACCGGGGTGGTGTGTCTTGGGGTGCCGGTGAGTTGGCTGTGCAGCCGCCGGTTGTTGTACCAGTCGATGTATTCGAGGGTGGCGTACTCGACGGCGCTGAGGTTGTGCCAGGGGCCTCGGTTGTAGATCAACTCCCATTTGAACAGGCCGTTGAAGCTCTCGATCATGGCGTTGTCGTAACTGTCGCCGCGGCTGCCGACCGAGGCGACGATGTCGTTGTCGGCGAGACGCTGGCTGTAACGGATGGACAGGTACTGGGTTCCGCGGTCGCTGTGATGCACGACCTGCTCGACGCCGTGGCCGCTGCGTTGCCGGGTGTGGATGGCCATCTCCAAGGCGTCGAGGGCCAGGTCGGTGCGCAGCGACGTTGATGCCTGCCAGCCCAGCACCCGGCGCGAATAGGCGTCGATCACGAAAGCCGCGTACACCCAGCCACTGCGGGTCAACACATAGGTGAGGTCCGCGAGCCACAACCGGTTAGGGGCCGGCACTGTGAAGTCGCGGTCTACCAGGTCTTGTGGCCGATCGTCTAGGTGCGAGCCTGTGGTGGTCACCGGGGTGCGGCCCCGCCGAACGCCTCGCAGGCCCAAACGGCCCATGAGCCGCTCCACGGTGCAACGAGCAACCTTGATGTTCTCGACCTTGTTGAGGTGCTCCCACACTTTGACGGCCCCGTAGACACCGTAGTTATCGGCATGCACCCTGGCGATCAGCACGCTCAGCACCTCGTCGCGCCGCGCCCTCACCGACGGCTGCCTGGTCTTGGCTGCGTAATAAGTGGACGGGGCGATCCGCATACCGTGCTCGGTGAGCACCCTGCAGATCGGCTCGACCCCGAACCGGTCCCTGTAAACGTCGATGAACGCCACTATCTCTGGTACTGGCGGTCGAGCTCCGCCCCGAAGAAAGCCGACGCCGCCTTGAGGATCTCATTAGCCCGACGCAACTCACGATTCTCTCGCTCCAACTCTTTGATCCGGGCCCGCTCCACCGAACTCACCCCCTCACGGCCCCCAGCGTCGATCTCGGCACGGCGCACCCACTTACGCACCGACTCCTCCGACGGACCCAACTTGGCGGCAACCGAACAGATCGCCTCCCACCGCGAGCTGTGCTCACGTTCGTGCTCAAGCACCATCCTCACCGCCCGCTCACGCAACTCGGCTGGATATCTCCCATTATTCGGCATTGCTCCATCCTCTCAAGGAACAGAGCCTCCACAAAACCCGGGGTGATTCAATCTATCAGATGTTGTGAAGAGGTGGCCAGACGAAGCCGCTCGAATTTGGACACACGAGGCCGTCGAGGGAGCAACCGATAATGAGGCCATCATGGCGATCGTGGCCACTGGCTCGTCCGTTCGCGATGTGGAACACAGCGATGACCTTGATCTGGTTTTGGTTTACGGAGAGTGTCGGCCCATTCTGCCTCGACAGCCGATCTCTATAGACCTTCGGCTATACGAGCAGGACGAAGTGCTGCAGAAGCTGGCCGCGTGTCACGACTACCTGTCTTGGACCGTGCGTTACGGGCGAGTCTTGTTTGAACGCTGTGGTTGGTGGACAACACTACGCGCGGACTGGAAGGATCACCTGTCGTTCCCGTCGGTGACTGATGCGCTCGAACGCGCTCAGAAGGCGGAAGGTCTGTACAAGAAGTTGATCGAGATCGGAGACACCGACGCTGCGGCCGACTTGGAGCTCTCAAAGCTGACGTGCCTGAGTCGGGCAGCGCTGAGCAAAGCAAACGTCTTCGCCAAATCACGACCAGAACTTCCAGACCAACTGTGCGAAATCGACGAACGAGTGCTAGCCGAACGTCTCATCGATGCCTTGGAGCGCAGAACTGAGCGAACACTGAAGGATTCCGTGATTTGAGCCAGATCCGCACAGAGGACTCAGGCGAGGACTTGGTCGGCGCAACCTTTTATCCGCTTGGATTCAATAGGCGACCGCTTAGCGGAGTCACGAGTCAGCAGGACAGCCACCATCGCGCCAAGGCTGATCTAAATTCAAGCTGCCGAAGGCTGACTCGTTGGCTGCTGAGTCCAAGCAATAGCCACCAAAGGCATCTTTAAGTTGGTAAACAACGATGGTACGTTCTCGAGGTCTCAGTGCCCTGACTTCTGACCAGATTTCCTTGTAATCCAGACTACCGTTCTCGTCTTGAAATGTGTTGTAGAACCACCATGGCATTCTGCCGGTAAAAGAGCTTCTAGCAATCATTTCTGCCTCTGGGGTCACAAATTGGGGCAGATGCGGACAATTATGCCAATACGGAGAATATGTGTTGCGTTCAACAGGCACTAAAAGCCGGGCAGCATCAGCGTATAACTCGATAGCAACACAAGTTGCTTTTGCAAGCTGTTCAAAATACAAGTGTGCTACTGCTAATATCTCCGGATGCGACGAAACCCCGTTTGCCAGAGTGTAAATATGAGCCATCTCGTGTATTAAATTAGTCCAGCAGTGTGATTTTTTGAGACACGAAGCGTTAGTGGTTAGCTCTATGATCTCGACTTTCGACAAAGTTGAAGTTGTATTGGGCGTGACCCAAGAAACGGATGATCCACGGTTGTCTGCAAGCTCATACTTGAAATCTGAACGATTAGTGTAATTCCAGACTTCCATTAACCAGGGGTTGTCTTCAGCATACCGGTCAACTATCTCTTCTTTGATAAAGCGGCTGAGATCGTTTTCTTCGGTGTAGAAGATATCGGGATCATACCCGGGGATATTATTGGGGTTGTTATTGACAATCTCTGCTTTGAGACTTCTTGTCGGCACGGTGGTCTGCCGCCGCGAGTTGTCTCCCCAGCAGACGACAGTGTCGTCGCTACGTAACCCGCAACTATGGTCGTAGCCTGCGCTGACAGCTTTGAAACCACCCGCCGGCACCGTGGCCTGCCCATACTCGTTGTTTCCCCAGCAGACGACAGTGTCGTCGCTACGGAACCCGCAACTATGGCCGCCGCCTGCGCTGACAGCTTTGAAACCACCCACCGGCGCGGTGCTCTGCCCAAACTGGTTGGAACCCCAGCAGACAACAGTGTCATCGCTACCTATCGCGCAACTATGCCATGGGCCTGCGCTGACAGATTTGAAACCACCCGCAGGCGCGGAGGTCCGCCCTTCCCGGTTGGAGCCCCAGCAGACGATGGTGTTGTCGCTACGTATCCCGCAACTATGGCCGCCGCCTGCGCTGACAGATTTAAAACCACCCGCAGGCACCGTGGCCTGCTTCTCCCGGTTGTCTCCCCAGCAGACAGCGGTGTCGTCGCTACCTATCCCGCAACTATGGCCGCCGCCTGCGCTGACAGATTTGAAACCACCCGCAGCCGCCGTGG
>JAKZTU010000006.1:0-10199 GCA_047516945.1 Acidimicrobiales bacterium | reverse complement strand
GAAGGCCTCGTGCAGCTCCGATCGCTCATAAAAACGCTCGAAGTTCTCGATCGGTGATCACATCAAGGCTTGTGGCTATGTTATGGCGCAAGTAAGGCGAGGTTATGGCGGGAGCGTGGCGTCGGCGGTTTAGGCGTCGGCCTGCTCCGGCAACCTGGCCAAGCGGACATCGAGGCCGTGAACTTCGTCACGCAGTTGCCCGACCTCGCCGCGGAACTGTCGAAGCTCGGATCGCAGACTGTCGAACCCCGCTTGGGTCTCGGATCGCAGACTGTCCAACCCGGCTTGGGTCTCAGATCGCAGACTGTCCAACCCGGCTTGGGTATCGGATCGCAGACTGTCCAACCCGGCTTGGGTATCGGATCGCAGACTGTCGAACCCGGCTTGGGTATCGGATCGCAGACTGTCCAACCCGGCTCGGGTATCAGATCGCAGACTGTCGAACCCGGCTCGGACGAGCTTGTTGTCTTCTCGAAGGTCGCGTACCTCGGTGCTCAACCTCGTGATGTCGGCGGTAAGCCGCGTCAGTATCCAACTCGCCGCGCCGAGGACCACAACGACCGCGATTCCGATGACGCTGACCACGACCTCCATAGGATTGCAGCGTAACGCGCGGCTCCCCCCGCTCGCACAGGGAGCACGCTTTGCCGACGTGACGTACCTGTGGGGTGTGACGGGTGCTGGTGGGCTTGGGTCAGAGGCCAAGCTCTGGCGGTGCGATCCGGCGGGGCCGCGGCGACATGGCGCGCTCGAGGGCTTCGCGGGCTTCGCACGCTGCGCGCACGGCATCCTCTGCGTAGTGGAAAACGTAGCCGATGTCGGTCCCCGGTAGTGCCTTTTCGCACTCCAGGTCGTAAACACATTGCAAACACTCGGCGCGCGCTTCTTGAAAGGCGCGTTCGCGATTCTCCGGCGATTCTCCCTGTTCGCGTTGCCGGGCAATTTCTGCTGGTGATGGCGCTCGGGGTGGTATCACGTAGTCGCGGGCTTCGCGGGCTGCACGGGCTGCGCGCACGGCATCCTGTGCGTGACGGAAGATGGAGCCCGGCGCTGCTTTCTTGTACTCAAGGTCATAGACGCAATGCAAACACTCGGCGCGCGCTTCTTGCAAGGCACGGTCGCGCTTCTCGGACTCTTCTCGCTGTTCGCGCTGCCAGGCAAGTTCTACTGGTGACGGCGCTGGGGGTGGTGGCGGTATGGCCATTTGCTCTCCTTAACCAAGCGCCGTCAGTCGATGATCCTAGATCGAATCCTGTGTTGCCGCTCATCGGGCGATCAGCGTTGCGACGTCGACGGCGGGCAACTGGAGGACCTCGGCTACTTGTTCGATCGTTGCGCCCTGTTCGAGGGCGTCGTCGATCGTCTCTACAACGTCGGCTACACAGTCGATGAGGTCGGCCCAGTCGCCGCAGCGGATTTCGTCGAGGTGTTGGCGGTACCAGTCGAGGGCCAGGAAGTTGAAGTCAGTCACGGAGTCGTGCCTCGACGAGGTTGGCGACGACGTTCTGTGGGTTGTTGCTTGAGGCTTGTTGGAGGTAGCCGAGAGCGGCTTGGACTATTTCCGCGACGCTGGGGTTGTCGATCTTGAGGCCGCGGTCGTCGGTGGCACCATCGATGTTGTCGATGACATCGCTGAGGTATTCGTGGGATCGGCTGGTGAGCCGGACGGTTTCAGGTATTTGGTTCGGCATGACATGCTCCTTTTTCTAACGGTGTGTTACGAGTGTAACAGATTGTGGCGCACTGTTGCACATTTGTGTTTGTGGGGCGATGGTTGCCAGCAGTGATCGCCACGAAACGCCGCTCACCAGGTCTGCAGACAAGCAGACACAAAACGCCGGGTTGACTACGTGTGCTGGGTGGCCCGCCACAGTACCGAAGTGGTGCAGCCTTCGAGGGCCTGGTCGATCGCTCACAGTTGCCACCATTGCTTCCGGATCGCCGCGGGCGGTGGTTGAGGCCCAGGGCTTCGGGGTTCACTCCCCCGCTTTTGTGTCGGCTATCTGACACAGTGGCTCGATGACCCGAACGCTGGGGCTGGGCCGCGTTGCCAGCGAAGTTCACTGGACGGCGCGATTCCTCCCGGACATTGCATCAGCGTACTAATTTCAGTACACTTTTCTCATGTCGAATCCGCTGGTGAACGACCGCAACGAGATTTTGCTCGCACGACTCAGTGACAATCTCAGAATAATTAAGGACAGCGCCGAGAGACTGCGGCGCAGCCTCGATCACGCGTTGCGGCATCACAGCTACAGCGAAGTCCAAGCCGCGACCGGACTCACACGAAACATGCTTCAGCGGTGGCGTGTCCAACTCCCGATCGAGCAGGCCCTCGAAGCGGCATCGGCAACGTTCACAGCGCAACCCAACGCCTGGATCCTTGAGGAGGAGGCCCGTGAGGCCGAGAACAACCGGCTGAACCTGATGAAGCGAGGCGGCACCATGCTGGCCCTACCTGCCGCCGGCGAAACCGTCACCGCGCTCGACTGGCGATACGACGAACGATGACCACGACCACTCTCGACGTGCTTCGGTCAGGGCGCACGTCGTAGTCGGTGGTGATCGCCCAAAGTCCGCTGACTCCGGGACCGCAGACACAAGTCTCGAGTCCTTGATTGCGGCACGAATAGCAGTCGGTCACAACTCCGGCCCAGAGAACTTCGGCTCTTGGTCCTCGACCGACTTTGCTGGACGGTTTCGCTCTTCGTAGTAGTCGGCGACAATGGCCTTCGCTTCGTCTGGATCGGCTTCGAGGTCGGCCAACAACTTCGCCAATGCCTTGCCTAGTTCCAGCGGGTCTTTGGGTTCAGTCATGATCGGTCTCTTGACTTCGTTGAGATACAGGTTGGTTTCCTGGATCACTTCGAGCAGGTCCTCGTCGGCGTAGGTGTACTCGTAGAACTCGATCATGGTTTCGACGGCCATCTTCAACAGTTCTCTGGCGGGTCGATGCCGGTTGATCTCCTGGATCAGGTGGAGCAGGTCCTCGTCGCCTTCGTTGTCTTCGAGAAGCTCGTTCAGAGTCTTGACGACGGTTTCCAGTACTTCTGTCGTGGTTCTCATTTCGTCCTCCTGGCAATGTTCGGTCGGCTCAAGCCTGTCGCCTTCACCAAGTCGGTCTGACGTGCTCCGTGCTGGGCGGCCGCTTTGATGAGCAAGTCGCGCTGCTCGGTCGCTGTGGTGATCTCTCCAGTCAATCGCTCGATCTCTGCGAGTAGCGTAAATGCGCTGTTCATGTTACCTCCGTGATAATAGATATTACCGTCAGTGTACTCTTTGAACTGATCGACGTAATACTAATTAGATTACAGGTACGTTACGATACGTCTAGTGTTACTTTCTGGTCCCTGGCAGGCTCGGCTTGGTTGGCGGCGATCGACGGCGATCGGCGGCTGGCCAGCGAAGTTCAGAACCCGATGTCGAGGTCTGGTGGCGGCAGCAGTGGCGGTTCGGGTTGCTGGCCGAGGTCTGGGTCCGGGTCGATGATGGGGTCTGGGTCCGGCTCAAGCGGTTCCGGCTCAAGCAGTGGCGGTCCTGGATCGTGTAGTTCGTCTCGTCGTGTCATCTCATCCCAGAATCGTTGCCACGACGGTCGGTCGATCCTGCGCATCTCGGCGTCGCGATAGGCGGCTTTAAAGTCGGTGTCGTAATGCAGGAAGGCTTTTTCTGCGCTGGCGAGGTAGTCGTTGAATTCGTCGAACGTTGGCTCTCCAGTTCGAGGACGTGGTGGCGATGGTGGTGCCGGTTTGGGTTGCTGGTTGATCTGGTTGCGGCGCACCAGTTCGAGCCAGTAGTCGCCGTGCATGAGGCGGCCGTCGTGGAGTGTGACCGCGGTGCGCGCTTCGTCGCGGTCGTGCGGTTTGAGGTGGCGCAGTTCGTTGTCGGCTCGCCGGTGCAGTGTGTCGAGGCTTCGGTCCGGTCGCGCTGCAGTTGGAGGACCTGGCGACGGTTCGTTCTGTACTGGCTGAGTGGCGTCTTGGCGTAGTTGGCGGTCGACGTAGCTGGCTGACATCGAGGCGCGGCTTCGTTGCAGCGCAGAGTCGAAGGCGTCGACCGCTTCGTCCTGGTCACCGGCGGTCACAAAATAGTTGGCGTGTCGGCCTCTCGTTCCCATCACATACAGTGCTTCGCTGCTGGTGCGCTCATTCACGAGCGCGTAGGCGATGTCAACGGTTTGGCCCTGGCCGGTGTGCGCGGTCACTGCCCACCCCAGTTGGATAGGCGGGCGGTCGTCTGGGTCTTGGTCCGGGGGGTCGAGGTAGTCGGCTTTGAGGATCACCGAGCCGACGCCGGTGTCCGTTGAGCGGCATTTGAGGTCGCCACCGCTGATCGCTTCGACGATCCACCCTCCACCGTTGAGCACCGGCGCACCCATCGTTGTGGCAACCGTGAAGTCGTTTTGTCGGGTGACGATCTTGTCTCCGACCCCGATCTGCATGGCTTTGCCCGCCACCAACACAGCTTCGGTTTCACGATTCGGGAACAGCCGACCCTGAATCTCGGTGTTGATGGCTGCGGCTTCGACATTCGTTGAGGTCACCACTAGAGCATCGTCGCCGTTGTGGAGGTCGTCGACGACTCGTGCAGCAATCCGCTCGGTGGCGACCTTGTGGCGTTCTTCGATTTCCATGGGGCCAACGTCGGGGGTGATGCCGATGATGCGCTGTTCACGTAGGTAGGTGTCGCGCACTGCTGAGTCTCGATCATGCAACGCTAGGGAGGCTTGACGTTCCCATTCGGCGGAGAACCTCCACGGTGTGTGCAGCACGCTCAGCGCAGCGACGGGCGCGGTGTTGAAGCACTGCAGCATTCCTGCGGGGCCTTTGACCGCGCCGAGCTGCGCGGGGTCACCAACCAGAACGACTTTGGTGTTGCGCTCGGCGGCGAGGCGGGTGATCCGATCAAGCTGGGTGGTGTTGACCATCGACCCTTCGTCGACGACAACTAAACCGTCGTGGGGGACGCGGTCCTGCAGCAGAGCTTTGGTGGTGTTGAAGCCATCACATCCCATGGCGTTGCCGATCAGGTCTGAGGCCTTCTGCGCTACCGCCATTCCAACCATCCGGGATCGGTCGATTCCCATCTGTTCTCCCCAGTCCGCGATCGTGGAGAACACAGTGGTTTTGCCGGCGCCGGCGGGACCGACGACAACGTGGCCGCGGCTGGTGGCGGCAATGGCCCGTACGGTGTCGGCTTGGCTCGGGTCGAGGGGGTGACCGTCTCGGGCTTCGGCCTGAGCGATCGCCGTTTCAGCGGCGTGCTGGGACTGTTCGAGATCAGCGCGGGGTGGTTGGTCAGCAGAGAAGAAATGGATCAGCCGTGCTTCGGCTTCGAGGACCTCCCACGTCGAGAACCTCTGGCCACCGGGCCGGATCGAGTCAACTCCGCCCATAGCGGGCACACCCAGACCGCACACCAAGTCCGACTGCATCAACTCATCAGCAACGGAAGCGACCTGGTTGTCGGTCCATGACATCGGCGCTAGCTCAGCGATCGTTTGACGGGCCTCAAGGTCGTCCCATTGAGCGATCCTGGTGGTCAGGTCCCTCGCGGCCTGCTCGACTACTTGTCGGCGCAGTTCCGGAGTCGGCTCCGGAGCGTCTGGTTGAGGCAACGCCACATGTTCGCCGGCGGGAGCGATCCCCGCGGGCGGCCCCTGGCGCAGCATCCGTCGCGCCCACCTGGGCGCAATCTCAATGATGCGGGCCTGCCAACGAGCGAACTTCGCTTCGATAGGTTCGGGTTTGCCTTTGGCTTTTCGGGTCACCTTCGCTGCATAGTCCTCAGTCACTTCGGGGTGGGCTTCTCGGTACGCCTTGATCTCGTGGTCACGGGTCGAGAACTCAGCGATCAACGATTCCGGTACGCCTTCTACTTCGTAGTGGCCTTTCGGGTCCGGTCCAGTCCATTTGATGCCGAGGACCTCAGAGGTGATCCTGCGAAGCTCACGGCCGTACATGGTGACCGCGTGCGGCGACGCGTCATGGAACACTTTCGAGTCGATGCTCAAGGTCTTTCCGTCGGCCGTCTCAACACGATTGACGGGCGTCACATGGGTGTGAAGTTGAGGATCGTTTGCTCTGGACGTCAGATGCGTCGTCGCCGCGGCGATGATCCCTGGCGCTTGTTCCCATCCACCGCGGCCTTGCGCCCCTCGTCGGGTACCGATGGCTTGGTCGAGCGACGCGACTGCACACTCGACGGCCTGCGTCTGCGCACGGATCAGCAGGCTTCTCATTTCCGGTGACGCCATGGCCACCAGAACCGAATACGACTTCGGCGGGCCGAAGCTGATGTCCCACCCGTTGAGGATTCTCGACTTGTTGACCACCAACTCGGCGTCCTCGTCGCCGAGCTGGCCGATCGGCCGGCCGATCAACACACCTTCCAGTTCGCCTTCGCTGACCCGACCCTCCAACCCCAAGGCTCGGCTACCGCCACCGATCCAACGAGTCGCGACGATGGCGTCACCGACGATGTAATCCTCGACCCCGGAAGTCACCTCAGCGAGATACTTGGCCATGTCCTTGGCTGACCCCTTCAACGGGATCAGACCGCTCGATACAGCTCCCCTCGATCGTCTCGGCGGCGTGGACAGCTTGAACGGAACACTCACCGTGCGGCTTCGCCTTCGCCGCCGAGCTGGCCGATCGGCCGGCCGATCAACACACCTTCCAGTTCGCCTTCACTGACCCGACCCTCCAACCCCAAGGCTCGGCTACCGCCACCGATCCAACGGGTCGGTTTGATCTCGAAGGCTTCGGCAGTGAAGTAATCCTCAATCCCGGAAGTCACCTCAGCCAGATACTTGGCCAGGTCAACGCGGTTGGTGATGATCAAATGCGTGTGAAGTTGAGGGGCATCTTCTTTGGACTTGCGGCGCACGAAATCATCCTTGCACAGTCAAAGTGCCTACGTCTATCTCCTAATCCTCTTTTCGATCTTCCAACCCGGTCCGGTCCCTTTCCAACCCCGTCCAGGACCTCAAACCAAACCCGGTCCAGGACCTCAAAACCACGTCGGCCCCGTCGCCTTCGGCAACGGGGCGGCCAGTAGAGACAGTTGGTGGCGGTGTTGGTTGTGACACCAACGATCAGTTCATGCGCATCAAGACTGTGGGAGACATCAGCAACGGTGTCAGCGTTTTGTGTCTGGACGTCGAGCTGCGTCGACGCCGGCATTTTCTGTCTGCTCGAAGATCCTCCTGCAGCACGGACAGAAATTGTCGAACGTGGCTATGCGGCCGCCTAACACAGAAACTGGCTAGTCGCCGCGGCGTGATTCTTCGAGGATCGCCGCCTGAGCCGTCCGTGGTGCGATGGAGGGGGGTGCGGGGCCACTCCAAGGGCCACCGGCAGCCGGTTCGTCGCTGTACCGGCGTTCTAGCGGGGGAGTCGGCCAATCCGTGAGAAATTGGTAAATTGCTCGATCGGTGAGAAAATCTGCTTTGCTGCATGTGGGGATTTTTTGCGACAATCGGGCCTTCTGGCGGGGGAGTCAACCTGTACGAAAAGGGCGGGGGTCGGCTCCGTGGCCGCGGTGGTACGGTGCGGCTCGGCAAGGTCGGCGTTTCGCAGCTCCTTCCTTGCCCGTCGGCCCGTCGGTGAAACGCCGGCGGGTTCGGCGCGCTAAGGGCCTCGACGGGATCGGAAACTTTGGGGTGCCGCTCGTAGGGTCAATCGATGGACCTGCCCCACGGTGATCGTTCATCGGCTCCCGTTGGGGCGGTCGTCCCCCTGGCGGCCGCCACACTGAGCCAGTACAGTTCATGGGTAACCGAAAAAGGAGCTGCGAAATGAACAACAACCACCTCGCGCGCGGCGATGGCGCGCGGCTAGTATCGGCGTTGAGGGCGCTCGGGGTGACACCATGAGACTGCCCAGCAGAGACCTCAGGCTGTGGCATATGGCCGCTATTGTGGCCGCGGCCGCGGTGCTCGTTTTCGCCATCGTCTGGCTGTTTGACATCGGCGGCAACGGCAGCGACGAAATCGAGGTGTCCACTCCGATCCTCGACGATCGCCAGTCTTCGGCCACCATGTCCTCAACACCGACGACCGCCGCGCTGGCCGAGTCGACCACAGAGTCGGGTGCAGAGGCTACGACTACAGAGTCGGGTGCAGAGGCTACGACCACAACAAGCGACGCGCACCATGGCCACACACACGACGAAACCTCGATCGCAGATGACGACGACGGCTCTGAGGCCACCGCAACGATCTCTGAGGAAGGCACAGCGAGGACCTCGACTACAACGCACGATGAGGCTGAGCCGACCAAGCCGACGCCAGAGGCGACGACGACATTGCCCGACGTGCACGAGATACCTGAGACGATCGTTGTGGAGATCGCCGCCAGGGACGCGACGACAACAGCGACGACACCAGTGATCGACGAGCCTGAAATCGTTTTGCCGATAATTTGTGGGGAAGGCATGGTGAAACTCGACGAGTTCGTCACCGAAACCGACAACGGCTGCCGCCCCGCCGAGTGCTTCTACGGACGCCGCAGCACGGGCGAATGTCGTTGGTACAGCGAATGGGCGACGGAGTTGGTTCGTGAATGCCCGACGGTGGACCTCAGCGACGGGCTGGGGGCGATGGACATCAACGTGAGCGACAACTCGGCTCCGGCGGCTGCGTTCCCCCAACTAGAAGCAGGAACCAGTTGGACTGCGGAGATATCGCTAGTCGACAACAGGCATTTCCTTGATGGGATCGAACCAGAGGACAGTACGTTTACTGTGTCGTTGGCGACACCCTCAGAAGACGGATCGTCCTACGTTCCTACAGTGCCCGGCGGACCGAGCGGGTCGCAGCTTTTGAGCGTTACCGCCACAGACGGCCGATGGAGCGTGCCATTTTCTATCCACGAGAACACACCGCTCGATAACCCGTTCGAGCTTGGAGTGGGAGCCAAGGGCGCTGGCTGCTGGGCTGTGAGGTTCAACCCATCGTGAAACGCTCACTCGCGCTGACGTTGGCGATCGTGGCTTTGTCGTTGGTCGCCGCGTTGTGCGGTTCGGTGCCGCTGCTAGAGGATCTCGACGAGGCGGTACCAGCCGCCGAAGCACACCCCTACGGGTACTTGCCGCACTGCTCGCAGATCCACAACACCCAAGGACCTGGCAGCTACTCGTGCCACAACGACGCCAACACCTACAACATCACGTCTCATTGGCTGGGGAATTGCATGACGCTGAGCAACGGGCAAGAACAGTGTGCTACAGCCACCACGAGCTGCTCGTCGCAAAACTCACGCGCGGATTGCCCTAAGCCCTCAGATAACGCCGTATGGCGTCTTCATCAGAGTATTCGGACTCTGGTGACGACGGCGGAAGTCACGACTGTCGTAATTCCGAACTGTGTGGCTGAGACTCACAGCCACACAGTCAACCCGCATGGCGCAGGCAACAGCAATCTTTGCCATGGACATTCCTGCTCCTGGTTCACCAGCGGTGTTTACATCACCGGTCATGCAAGCTGGCTGACAACCAGCCGATGCTCACCAACGACCACAACGACCACGACGACCTTGCCATCGAGTTGCGCGACGGGGTTGCACAGTCACACCGGCGATGGTCGGAATTGTCACACCCACAACTTCGTGCCGAACACCTGCGGGGCCTCCTATCGAGTGATCAACGGCACGGGCCACGACACGCGCTTCGTCCGGACGGTACCTCCATGCACGATCGGTACCGGCACGACCACCACCACGACAACAGCGGTGCTGACCTGCGCAACGCTTATCGAGGAACAGGTCGAGGCTTCGGGGGATCTGCGAGTGATTATCGGCACTCTGAACGGGGTTCAGATGCCGACCGGCACTCGGTGGAAACGGGACATGTGGGTCGAGGCGGTCAGCAACGGCGAGCGCCAGGGCACCGTTTCGGACTTGGTGCCGCGAGGCTGCCCCACCGTTCATAACGGCATCACTTATCGTTGGTCGTCGCCTGATGTTGACCCCGATATTTGGGCGACCGACTCGGCGCTGGGTACTCGGCGCGGGTGGACGCAGTTCTGGTTCTTGCCGCGGACCGTCGGGCCTCACGTGGTGACCATCGAAGTCTCGATCGACGTGGCTTTTGCGGACGGCTCCACGACGACACTGGCGGTACAGTCATGGACGATCACCGGGATAGAAGAGCAAACGCTGTGAAGCCCTGGCCAGTACAACAAGAGGGCGCTGTGAGCG
>JAKZTU010000005.1:0-3015 GCA_047516945.1 Acidimicrobiales bacterium | reverse complement strand
GGCTGCGAGCCAGCGCGCTTCCTCGCCCTATTGCGCGACTTCATCGTCTTCGAGGACCACGGGGGCGCACTCGCCAGGAAGATGGCTGGCTACCACCAGTTCCACGCCGTCCAGACCGCCGTCGCGGAGACACTACGTGCGGCGAAGCTTCAACGATCAACGGAAGTCGGCGAAGGGCGGGGGCGGTATGAGTCAGGCGGCCGGCCAGGCGGCGAAGCCGGCGACCGGCGAATAGGCGTCGTCTGGCACACCCAAGGGTCGGGCAAGAGCCTGACGATGGCCTTCTACGCCGGCCGCATTATCCGCGAGCCTGCGATGGCGAACCCCACCGTCGTCGTTCTGAACGACCGGAACGACCTCGACGACCAGCTCTTCGGCACCTTTGCCCGCTGTCAGGACCTGCTGCGACAGCCGCCGATACAGGCGAAGAGCCGGGTCGACCTGCGGAGCAAGCTCGCCGTCGAATCAGGGGGCGTCGTCTTCACCACGATTCAGAAGTTCTTTCCGCAAGAGAAGGCCGATCGACATCCACTGCTATCTGGACGTAGCAACATCGTCGTGATCGCCGACGAGGCGCACCGAAGCCAGTACGACTTCATCGACGGTTACGCCCGACACATGCGGGACGCGCTTCCGAACGCCTCCTTCATAGGTTTCACCGGAACGCCAGTCGAGCTCCAAGACGCAAACACCCGCCTCGTATTTGGGGACTACATCAGCGTCTACGACATCCAGCGCGCCGTCGAGGACCGCGCCACCGTGCCGATCTACTACGAAAGCCGTCTCGCCAAACTGGGGTTGGACGACGGCGAACGACCGAAGATCGATCCAGACTTCGAGGAGGCGACCGAAGGCGAGGAGATCGACCGCAAGGAGAAGCTCAAGACCAAATGGGCTCAACAAGAGGCCATCGTCGGCGCCGAGAAACGGCTATGTCTCGTCGCCCAGGATATTGTGCCGCACTTCGACGAGCGCGTGGCTGCGATGAACGGGAAGGCGATGATCGTCTGTATGAGCCGCCGGATATGCGTCGACGTTTACCGGGAGTTCACGCGCCTGCTGCCTGGCTGGCATGAAGAGGACGACGACAAGGGACGGATCAAGATCGTCATGACAGGCTCCGCCTCAGATCCAACCGACTGGCAACACCACATCCGCAACAAGGCGCGCCGCGAAGCCCTAGCGACGCGCTTCCGGAATCCCGACGACCCACTTCAGGTCGTACTCGTGCGCGACATGTGGCTTACCGGCTTCGACGCCCCAAGCCTGCACACGATGTACGTGGACAAGCCGATGCGAGGCCACGGCCTCATGCAAGCTATCGCCCGCGTGAACCGCGTGTTCAAGGACAAGCCGGGCGGCCTCGTGGTCGACTACCTCGGCCTGTCCCATGAACTCAAGCAGGCTCTCGCCACGTACACCGAGAGCGGCGGCACCGGCCAGACCGCAATCGACAAGGGCGAAGCCATCGCGCTGATGATCGAGAAGTACGAGGTATGCCTCGCGATGCTCCACGGCTTCGACTTCGCCAAGTGGTCCACGGGCACGCCGAAGGACCGTCTGGGGCTCCTGCCGGCCGCACAGGAGCACATGCTCGCCCAGGAGAACGGCAAAGACCGCTTCATTCGCGCGGTGCGCGACCTTTCTCGCGCGTTCGCGCTTGCTGTGCCCAGCGACGAAGCCATCCGCATCCGGGACGACGTGGGCTTCTTTCAGAACGTGCAGGCCGTCCTTGCGAAACGGGCGGCCACCCAAGCGCGACAGGAGGAGGAACTGGACCAGGCCGTGCGTCAGATCATCTCCCGCGCCGTGGCACCTGAAGGCGTCATCGACATCTTTGCCGCTGCGGGGATCCAGAAGCCGGACATCTCGATTCTCTCGGACGAGTTCCTTGCCGAGGTGCGCGGCATGGAGCGCCCCAACCTGGCCGTCGAACTGCTGCGGAAACTATTGAAGGGCGAAGTCGCCGGGAGACGTCGCAAGAACGTCGTCCAGGCGCGATCCTTCGCGGAGATGCTTGACAAGGCCATCCGTCGCTATCAGAACCGAGCGGTAGAAGCAGCCCAGGTAATCGAGGAACTCATCGAACTCGCCCACAAAATGCGGGCCGCGAACGCCCGCGGCGAGGAGCTCGGGCTGACGGATGACGAACTGGCATTCTACGATGCGCTGGAAACCAACGACGGCGCCGTCCAGATACTTGGCGACGAGACCCTGTGCGAAATCGCACGCGAGCTTGTCGGCACGGTGCGCCGCAACGTCACCATAGACTGGACGCTCCGTGAGAACGTGCGCGCCAACCTCCGCCGGCTCGTCAAGCGCGTCCTCCGCAAGCATGGCTATCCGCCGGACAAGCAGGAGAAGGCGACACGGACCGTGCTCGAGCAGGCGGAAGCGCTGTCGGGTGAGTGGGCCGTGTAGCGTCCAGTCTCACCGTGCGTCAGATAATCTGCCGCACCACCACGCAACCCGCCGCAGAGGCAACGTAGATGGTGGTTCTCCTATCTTTGCACACGCCCTCGGGCCACCAGTCGCTGGCACTGCACGGGGTGGACCCGTACACGTACCTGGTGGACGTGCTGCAGCGCGCCGGCCGACATCCGGCCCGTGAGCGGACTCGCCGAGTTGATAGGTTGAGCCGCGCGGGTCTCTACGAGTACTTGTGCGAGGATGACAACCCGATGTTCGCCACCGTCGTGCCCGTTATCTGTGGGCTCGGGGGTTGCGGTCGAGCGCGCCTTGCACAGTCTGACGCCTTCATTGTCAGCTTTTCATGCTCCCATGCGCGCGAACGGTAGACGGAACGCTATCGTCGGGTGTCAGCAGATAGCGCCGAAGGCGACCATTGGCGCAGTGTGGCGGTACCGATAGGCCTCAGTTCCGCGACTAGCGGTCTCGTCTTGAGGTAGCCGGGACGGGCTAGGAAATCGCGCGCGTAGCGGAAGTCGAACTCGCCAAGTTCGAGTTCGCCGGACTCGACCCGGGCGAGTTGACTGGCGACGGAAATCGACCGGA
>JAKZTU010000004.1:0-3123 GCA_047516945.1 Acidimicrobiales bacterium | reverse complement strand
TGCCTCCCGGACCAATTTTCGACCTAGTGGTGTTCGACGAGGCCAGCCAGGTGATGCCCTGCGACGCAATTTCGGCGATCCTGCGAGGAAAGCGGGCAATGGTTGCGGGAGACTCTCGCCAATTGCCACCCACATCTTTCTTCGACAGCTCCGGGGTAGACGATGATCTCGACGAGGACGAGGAGTCGATCACCGATTACGAGTCAATACTCGATGTGCTCGACGCCATTCTGGCTCGGCGTCCCCTCACCTGGCACTACCGCTCTCAGGATGAGCGGCTGATCGCCTACTCGAACCGGCATATCTACCGCGGCAGCCTGACCACATTCCCTGGCGCCGCCGCTGACCAGTGCCTCGACTGGGTCCTGGTTCCGCACCAAATGGGAATGCCCACCGAGAAAGGCAGCAACTCCGGCGAAGTCCAACGGGTGGTTGACTTGATGATAGAGCATGCCCAGCGGCGACCCGCAGAGAGCCTCGGGGTCATCGCCATGGGCTTACATCACTCCGATCGCATCGAGGAGACTCTGCGAAAGCGGATTGAGAAGGAGCGCAGCCCCGAACTCGAGGAGTTCTTCGCGGTTTCGCGCGAAGAGCTGGCTTTCGTGAAGAATCTGGAGCGGGTGCAGGGCGATGAACGTGATGCCATCATCTTGAGTATCGGCTACGGCAAGAACGACGACGGTAGAATGCAGTACCGATTCGGGCCGTTGAACCTACAAGGCGGCGAGCGGCGGCTGAACGTTGCAATAACTAGGGCCCGCAAGCGTATGACCTTGGTGTCGTCGTTCGACTACGCCGACATGGATCCCGACAGGACACGGGCGACTGGGGCCAACATGCTGCGCGGATTCTTGAAATTCGCTCAATCAGGCGGGACTGATCTGGACGGCGTGGACCCGCCCGAGAAGCTGAATCCCTTCGAGATCGATGTTCTGGACAAGCTCAACGCCGTTGGACTGGAGGTGGTCCCCCAATATGGGTGCTCTGGCTATCGAATCGACTTTGCGGTGCGCCATCCCGCCAGACCCGGCCAGTTTGCGCTGGCAGTTGAAGCCGACGGTGCCAGCTATCATTCCTCACCGACAGCCCGCGACCGTGACCGCTTGCGTCAAGAGCATCTTGAGAGGCTCGGATGGCGGTTCTGTCGAATCTGGTCGACTGACTGGTTCAACGACCACCAGTCGGAAGTGCGCCGCGTGATTGCCGCCTACGAGACCGCACTGGCAGAGATCAACTCTGGGAAGATCGTTTCGCGCAATAACGATTCCGGTTCGGATTCATCGCGCGACGGGCCCGGGGTCGGTGTTCCATCCGGCGAGACCGATTCCGCTCCTCGGCGAGTCTCCGCGCCCGGTATTTGGGTCTACGACTCGATTGACGAGTACTCCCACGAAGAACTCGTCGCGATTGTCCGGTGGATTGAGTCAGACGGGCTGCTCCGAACGAATGCCCAGTTATTCGAAGAGATTTTTGACGAATTGCCCTTCAAGCGGCGCGGTTCGCGTATCGAGGAGGCAATCAACGCAGCTATCGCTTCCGCTCGTAAGCGGCGACCGCAGACGTAATGGGCGGGCGAGTTCAGCGACCGCCACTTCCATGTTGTGGCAGGCGCCCCATTCGCGATGCACAAAGCGAGGAAGCGCAGCAAGCCACAGCGGTTGAGCCTTCGCCGAATTCTCGGGGCGAGGGGCGGGTGATCTTGTGGCCGGACTAGCCTACGGGCGTGACTTCTTACGATGACTTTGAGCGCACACCGGGCGGTGCTGTGCTCATGGACGGCAACCGGCTGCGCGATGAAATCGTTGCAGCCATACGTGCGGAGATTGATTCGCTGGGTAACCCCGAGGTGTGTCTCGCCACCGTGTTGGTCGGCAGTGACAAACCGAGCCAGATATATGTTCGCAACAAGCATCGCAAGGCTCAGGAAGCGGGCATGGTGTCGCGTAATGTGGAGTTGAGCCCCCACGCAACGCAAGGCGAAGTTGAGGAGGCGGTTGGCGATCTAGCAGACGACAAGTCGGTCCACGGGATTCTTGTTCAACTCCCGGTGCCGGTTGGTATCGACGCTGAAGCAGTGCTCGACTTGGTCCCACCCGAAAAAGATGTTGATGGCTTGACTGAGCGGTCGATGGGTCGGCTTGTTCGCGGTCGTGTGGGGCACGTTCCATGCACGCCGCTGGGAGTGATGGAACTACTGGAGCGTTATGGAATCGAGACCAGCGGCAAACGAGCAGTCGTCATAGGACGCTCGACGCTGGTCGGCTTGCCTCAAGTGCTGTTGTTGGGACGCAAGGGCTGCGACGCCACCGTCACACTCGCTCACAGCCGCACCGCAGACCTCGCTGGGTTGTGCCGGCAGGCCGACATCATCATCGCGGCTGCAGGTATGGCACGGTTGGTGACCGCCGAGTTCGTGAGCCCGGGAGCCACCGTTGTGGACGTGGGTATCTCTCGCACCGAGGCTGGGATCGTCGGCGATGTCGACTTCGACAGTGTTCAAGACATCGCAGGCGCAATCACCCCGATGCCTGGAGGCACCGGCCCGATGACCATCGGCTGCCTGCTTAAAAACACTCTGGCCGCGGCCCGCATGATGGGTTCAATCGCGCCTTGATCGTCCGCTAACTGCTGATCGGCCGACTCGTAACCGGGATTCAGCTTGGATCTAACCCTCTGCGTTCTAATTCCTAGACCCTCGGGAACCTGTGACTGATCCACATCGTCTAACAAGCATGAAGAAACTGGTCGGATTACTGATTCTGCTCGGCTCGATCGCAATGGCCTGCGGGTCTTCGGACCCGGACACAACCGTATTGGAGCCATCCGCTGCCCGGCTGCCCGCTGATCCTGCCGCCCCTACCGGCGAGTGGGTTGCGGGAGTCAACGCGGCCGGGTGGGGTTTCCACCAACATCTGGAGGGCAATGCGGTGTCCAGTCCGATCAGCATCGGCGTGGCCTTCAGTCTGAGCCGAGCCGGGGCATCAGCCGATTCCGGGGCGGTGCTCGATGACATTTTTGGATTCCCTGAGACCGATCCCCACAGTGCGGCCAACGCCGTCGAACTCAGGTTGGCGGAAGCCTCGGTAGAGCCCACAACGTTGGAGGTGGCCAACCGCCTCT
>JAKZTU010000003.1:0-3132 GCA_047516945.1 Acidimicrobiales bacterium | reverse complement strand
GACGATCTCAGCCTTCACCAGCTCAGCAAGCTGTGACGCGTCGTCGAACCCTTCGTCGGCAGCGTTGGCACGAACTACCGAGATGATCTCAGCTGTTGTCCCGACGCCTACATCCGCCCGGATCAACGCATCTTCAAGGTCATTCCAGGTCTGTTCGTTGATGGCTCCACGACCGAACACAGAACCGAGATAGCCGCCGAGGGCAGTACGAGCGGTTCCGAGACGATCCCGAAACGAGGGTGCCATCGCAGCAGTTTCAGCCGCTGACTCAACCACGACTGACTCACCGTCGCGTGCTTCAATGGCCGAGGTGTCGTCTCGCTCAAGGCGGCGATCTCGGACGAGAAGATAAGCGGAGAATCCGATGAGAATCAGCGCTGCGACGGCGACGACTATGGCGAGAAACATTGCCGCTGGATTCTACCTGGTCTGTCCACTAGCTCAGGCCGCTGTGAGTATCGCCCGGACCGTAAGCCGGGTACCGTCGCGAAGCAACAAGATATCGACGGCTTCGCCGGGACGGAAGAGTTTGATCTCAGCCGCCAAATCTGCCATCGAAGATATCTCCTTGCCATTGACCGCAATGATGAGGTCGCCAGCTTTAATACCGCTGTCGTCTGCCGGGTAACCGTCGACAACTGACGTCACCAAAGCACCCGGCGAGCCATCTGTTGGCGTCTCGCCTTGAATACCGAGGAAGCCCACATCGAGAGACTCGCCGTTAACGATGCGGCGCGCGATCAACACGATGGTGTCGGAAGGGATCGCGAACCCGACACCGATGTTGCCAGCGCTTCCGGCTGTGCGGATCAGAGTGTTGATGCCGATAACGCGGCCGAAGCGGTCCGCAAGAGCACCACCAGAGTTGCCCGGGTTGATCGGCGCGTCGGTCTGGATCATCTCTACCGGACTGGGATTTTCGGGATCTGAACCGCCCTCTAGAAGTACCCGGTTGATCGCGCTCACTACACCTGATGTAACGCTTTGGTCCAGCCCGAACGGCCCGCCAATAGCAACGGCCAGCTGTCCCACCCTGACTTCAGAGGTCGGCGCGAAAACTGCTTGAATCAGCAAATTGACTTCATCGGGATCGACTCCCACTACTGCCACGTCACGACTGGGGTCACCGCCGATCACAGTCCCGACCACCGTCTGTCCATCGGGGAACTCAACGTCGACGTTGGTGCTGAGTTCAACCACATGGTTGTTGGTCACGATGTAACCGTTCTCAGCGTCCCAAACGACGCCCGAGCCTTGCCCTTCGTCGCTGATTATCACCACGATCGACGGGCTGACCGCGTCGGCAACATCAGCCACCGGCTCCAGAGATGTCTCTAGCGGCACCGGGCCTGGTTCCACCTCGAGAAAGGAATCCACCGCGTCAGCGCTCGGCGTTGAACTGACCGAAGACCCACTCCGTTCAAGGCGGTCTTGAGAAGCAACGTTTGTGGCAGGCGACGAAGACCCAGTCGAGTGGTCCGACCAGAGCTGTCCGACGACGAACCCACCAACGAGCAGCATGCATACCGTTAGCAGGACAAAGATACCTCTGAGCCAAGCCGCGGAGTCCCAACGTTTGTTGGCAGGTTGTGCAACCAAAGGCGGGCCACTGGGTGGCATCGCACCGAACTGTGGCGGAGTCGGCCTCGGTGAACCGGGCAGTGGCGGCACCGACGGCACGGGGCCAGACGACGGTCGAGCCGATACCTGCGGCGGCCCATGAGGCGGACCGTGAGACGGTAAAGGTGGTGACGACGGTGACGACGGTGGCGGTGGCGGAGGTGGTGGCGGCGATAGCGGCGACCCGTGAGGCGACGGCGGCGGTGGTGGCTTTGTCGTGGACGCAGACGACCAACCCTCTGTACCGGCGGGACTCACAGCACCGTCGGTAGCACCACCAGGTTTATCGCTCGGGTCGCGATCCATACACCTAACGGTAGGGCCTTGAACCGAAAGGGAGAAGCGCAAGAGGATCAAAACTGAAGATGCGCGAATCGTCACACGGGCATCACCGATCTTTGGGGCGTTCGCTCGCGTAGCCTGAGGCAATGACCATCATCACCGCCGATATCAAGATTGAACCCGGCTCCGAGTTCTCTGTGGAACTACGATCCGGGTCGCACCTGTGGCATGCCGATGAACCCCCTGAAGTCGGCGGTGCCGACACCGGTCCCAATCCTTACGAACTGCTGTTGTCATCGGTGGCTGCCTGCACCGCCATCACCGTGTCGCTGTACTGCAGGCGGAAGGGTTGGGAACTCCACTCGGTATCGGCCCGCTACGAGCACGACCGGGTCCACGCTCGCGACTGCGACGACTGCGAGTCCGACGCATCCGGTCACCTCGACCGCGTACGCAGCCAGATCTTCATCGAAGGCCACTTCGACGACGACCAGCGCGCCCGCTTGACCGACATAGCCCGGCGCTGCCCCGTCCACAAGACCCTCGAGAGGGGCGTGACCTTCACTACCGAAGCCATATTCGCCGGCTAGGGACAGCCATGACTCCTGACCACCGCAGACAGCTTCAAGTAGTGCAACCACCGATCGGGTCTCAGTGATCAAGCGGAAACTAACCGTGAGAGTCGTGGCTGCGGTCATGTTGACCGTAGCGGTCGTGTGGCTTGCAGATTCCGGCTCCTGGAGTTGGACACTGCTCGCTCTGCTCGCCGGGCTTGCCGGCGCGAATCTGGGTCGTTCGTCTCTGGACAGCACAACCAAGCCGCTCACGTCTAGCTGGTGGGAGCAGGGGAAACGCCCGATACTCGCTCTGGCCTTCGCGGTTGGGCTGTCCGTCTCCGGTTTCCTCGTCGGATCCGTCGTTTTTCTCTTGGGCGAACTGCAGGTGACGCTTAAGACATTCGACAGAGTCGTGTTCGGGTTCTTGTTGGTGTTCGCGATGCTCTTCATCGACTCTGACCGATACAAACGCCGAACCGACGCGCCGCAGGCCCCCAAGCGGGCTGAACCGGACATGACGCAACAAAAACCAGTTCGCAGTGCCTTCGGTTTCGGCGCTGCGCTGGGATCTGGTAGCCAGGCTTTCAGGCATTCGGTTGCGCCGCATGTCGTTGTGGTAGTGGCAGTGTTGACGAACCCTGGCTTCGTTGAATCTGTCGTGATCTGCGCTGTC
>JAKZTU010000002.1:0-3915 GCA_047516945.1 Acidimicrobiales bacterium | reverse complement strand
GCGCTGGCAACTACAGCAGAGGCGTTCTGCTTCAACGCTCTAATACCGATCTCAGTCATGTGCTACATTGTAGCACTCCGCAGCCACACGGTCCGTGACACGATGATGTGGTTATTTCGTGGGGGCGAACTCGAGAAGTTGGCCGAAGGCCACCCATGCGTCAACCACCGGCTGCCAGCCGGTGCAGCGACACAAATGAGCCTGCAGTGCCCTGGCCGCAGCCGGTCGGTCATTGTGGGCTGCGCCCTTGGCCCGTAGCCCTTCGTAGCGGCAGATGATGCCCGGCGTGCAGAAACCGCACTGGCTTCCGCCTGTCGAGGCGAACGAGTCAGCCCACGCTTCGCCGAGGTCGTCGGGGAGTCCTTCAAGGGTGGTGACGGTGCGATCCCGAACCCGACGCACCGGGGTAACGCACGACACCCGTGGGGCACCGTCGACCAGCACCGTGCAACAGCCGCACTGCCCCTGCGGGCTGCACCCGTCCTTGACCGAGGTGAGCCGGAGATCGTCACGCAGGACATCAAGCAGCGTCGCCGTGTTGGCGACCGTGCCATCGACGCTGACCGCGCGACCGTTGACAACAAGCTCTATGGACTCGGTTGATTCCATCGGCTGACTCTACGCCCCATCAGCGCGCCCAGTGGGCATGACCAATAGTCCGAAGCACAGTTGGGGGCCGGGCGAGCAAGCGGGCGAACTCGGTCCATACGGGCGAGGCCCCGGCCCGGGCGGCCGGTGAGTGCAGCGAACAACAGCGGAAGACGCTCGGGCGTGACGGGCTTGCTCCTACCCGCGCACGTCCTCGTGCGAGGGCCGCGCTGACGGGCCACGCGGAAACGTGACACGGGTCTCGGGGGATTTCGTTCCGACTGCAAAAGGCGCTGGCGGAAACGCGAACATCGGATTCATGCTGCGGGTCTGTGGTGGCTACGGGGGACCGGCTCGGGTTCACACTGTGAGCAGGGCTGCGGGGATGACGGCGATGCCGTCCTGGCGGCGGTAGGCCTGCGATCCGGTGGTGAGCACTGCTGCGTCGAGCAGCTGCGGGCCGATCCTTTGTGCCAGCCAGTGCAGGTGCCTCACGTCGGCGTCGTCGACTGTGCCCCCGAGCTTGACTTCCAGGGCGACGATGCGTCCGTCGGGGCGCTCCAAGATGAGATCGACCTCATGCTCGCCGGCGCGGGTTCGCAGGTGGAACACCCGAGCCTCGTTGGCCTGTGCATAGACGCGCACCGACAACGTCACCAGCGATTCGAACAGGCCGCCCAACAGCGTGCCGTCGCGGGGAAGGACCCCCCTGCCCGAGCTGCCATCGAGCAGCGCGTCGACGTCGACGCCCAGCAGCCGTGCAGCAAAGGCGGGGTCTGCCAGTTGGTGCACGGGTGCTGCCGCCACACGCCTGAGACGGTTCGACGTCGGCAGCCATGCAGGGGTGGCCTCGATCATCCACGCACGTTCGAGTGCTCCGCGATATGCCAGTGCCGTGCTGCGAGCCGGTGTCTGCCCCTCTCGTGAGGTCGCCGCCCCGGTGATCTTGGTGAACGTGGTCGCGGTCGAGACCGCAGCGGCGTACGCACTCAGCCACGTCCGCAATGCTTGAGGGTCGCGTATTCGTGTGCCCTGCTCGACGACGTCGTATTCGATGATTCGGTCGAGGTAGCCGTCGAGGATTCCTCTGATCACCCGCTCACGCAGACCGCGAGTCGCCGGCAGCCCCGATCGGACGATCTCGTTCGCATAGTCGGCCAGCGTCACGTCGCTGAAGCCATCGAGGGAGCGGCGCGCGCCGTCGAGCAGTTGCGACAGGGAGACCGTGCCTGTGCCGAGCCGCTCGGCGAGCGACAGCGGCCGCATTCTGATCGTCACGATCCGCCCCGCACCCGAGTGCGTCGGCAGTTCGTTGGGCGCAGCGGAGCCTGTCAACAGGAAACGGGAACCCGCGAAGTCTGCATCGACTGCTCGACGCACGACATCCCACGACGCCGGGAGCCGCTGCCACTCATCGATGAGAATGGGCTGCTCGCCCCGTGCGAGCCGCAGCGGGTCGGCGCGCGCAATCGTCAACGCAGCGTCGTCGTCGAGCCGGAACACCGTGCGCGCCCGCCGCAGAGCCGTCTCGGTTTTACCCACCGCCCGTGGACCCTCCAGCGATACCGCCGGCAGTTCGTCCGCCAGTTCGTCGAGTTCGCGGTCCACCACACGCTCTATGTAGTCTGCCATCCAAGCACACTACATAATGGACACCTATTGCGCTACGTTTTGGACGGCCAATGTCATACATTCTGGACACTCAAAATGACGACGATTTCGAACTTCTGCTCGTTGAGCAGGGGCGCGTGTGCAGGCGCAGCCGCCGTCAACCTTCCAAGACGCCGCTGTCGACATCGAGAACGAAGTGCGCGCCCAAGATTGGTGCGTCCGAAACAGACCGGCGTGACCCCTGAGACTGGTCCACCTGTTGTGAGAGTCTGTTGTCCAGTTTTGCTGCTCGCAGGTGCCGTGGCGCACCGCGTATGCGGACGGGCTTTGCTCCTACCAGCGCATGTCCTCAGACGCTAGTGTTCGGCGCAATGGCGACATTCCCGACCGTGATCGACGAAGTAACGACGCAGTGGCTCACAGAATCGCTGCGTTCATCGGGCGTTCTGGCCGCCGACTCACAGGTGAGGGGGTTCGACGTCGAACCCATCGGCATGGGAGTCGGGATCATGGGCCTGCTCTACCGCTTGTCGCTGCGCTACGACAGCGAAGCGGCCGGCCCGGCGACTCTGGTGCTGAAACTCCCGTCGACTGACCCTCAAGCTCGTTACATGGCCCAAGTATTTCGGTTCTACGAGAAGGAGGTCGGGTTCTACCGCCAATTCGCTCAGCTGACCCCGATCCCGACCACAGCCTGCTACGCGGCAGACCACGACCCGGAAACCGATGATTTCGTGCTCCTCTTCGAGGACGTCGGCGACGCGACCGTCCACAGCCAGGTGGACGGCTGCCCGCCCGACGCGGCTCTGCTCACGGTCCGCAACCTTGCCCGGCACCACGCGAGGTTCGCTGATTCGGCACTGTTCGACGATCCCGACTTCGCCTGGCTGCCGTTCGGTTCGGATCCGCCCACACCCGAAGCGCTGATCCAGGGAATAACCGCTTCGTGGGAGCCGTTCACCGAGAAGTTCCCCGAGCTTGTGACCAGCGAGCTGACGGCGATCATCGAACGTTTCCCAGGATCAGTCCGTTCACTGCTGGAAGTGAAGGAGGGCCGCCCGATCACTATCGTTCACGGCGACTACCGACTCGACAACCTCTTCTTCGCCGACGGCGGGGTCACAACCATTGACTGGCAGGTGTGCGCCAAAGGGCCGTTCGCCTACGACCTCGCCTACTTCATCACCCAGAGCCTGACCATCGACGACCGTCAAACCCATGAGGCCTCGCTGATCGACGCCTACCTCAACGAACTCGAGGCCGCCGGTGTGTCACACGACCGTGACATGTTGATGGACGACTACCGTGCGACCGCCATGTTCTGCCTCTGCTATCCGATCCAGGCGGGAACGGTGGAGCTCGTCAACGACCGGGCCCGGGCGCTCATAGTCGACATGTTCAACCGAGCCATGACCGCCATCAGCGACCACAACGCCACCGAATTCCTCCTCGACTGACCGAGCGTGGTCGTAACTTTCCTAGGATGGTTTCATGGTGGTCAGGTTGATTGCGCTTCGGTGGTGTGGGTTGGTTGCGGCGCTGGTGGCGGTGTTGTTGGTTCCGGTTTCGCCGGTGGGTGCGGTTGCGGGGTTCGGTGATGTTGATGGTGGTGCGTATTTCGCGGATGCGGTGCAGTGGTCGGTTGACAACGGGATCACTGGCATTGATGGGACTTGTTTTTCGCCGGATCAGCCGGTGACTCGTGGTGAGACCGCG
>JAKZTU010000001.1:0-48227 GCA_047516945.1 Acidimicrobiales bacterium | reverse complement strand
TGGTAATAAGCATCAATTCCCACATCATCAAATGGTAGAGGTGCCTCCCAGTTCGCAGCCGGTTGACCTTTCATGCGCCACAAGAAAGTGACGGCTTGGGCACGCGTGACCGGGACATCCGGGTCGAACCGACCAGCGTCGGTGCCAGACGCAATCCCAGCTTCGGACATCCAGTTCACAGCCTGGGAGTACCACCTGTCTTGCACATCGGCGAAGTGTGATACCGACACCGGTTCAGGATTCCCCTGGTAACGCCACAAAAAAACGGCCAAGTGCCAACGAAGCAGAGGCTCATGAGGGCCAAAGATATCGCCGCTATAGCCGGTCGTTATTTCTCGCTCCAACGCCCAGACCACCGCCTCGGCATAGTAAGCATTCGGCGCGATATCTGTGAAACCCTCATGCAAGCAGGGTTGATCATGAGGCCCGGTGGAGTCATCAGTTGCCGGCGTGTCATCACATGATCCGTCCCACTGCCACGGCGGCGCACAGGTGACGATCCGACAGGCAATAGGTCCCACACAGGCAAGGTCTTGATTGCACTGGCCGTACCGGAAAGTGGCGCAGTCGACTGATCGCGAATCACATCCCTCAAGACAGCGGCAATCAGCAGACGTACACGACGATTCACAAACCCCACTCGAGTCACATTCACAACCATCGTCACAAAGATGATTGCAATCCAGGTAATAGCGGGGGCGAGGACTGTCACCGACATCGCAAAACCCGGTGCCATCGGCTTTCCACCAGCCCGCGACCACCGTGTTGGGCGGGCACAGATTCTCACCGGTCAACTTGCAGCAGAAATCGGAGTACCCATCGCAACAAAGGTCACCGCAAGCGCACTCGGAACTCCCGCAGGAACAAATCACGTCGTGCGCGGAAATCGGGCGCATCGCGAAAGTCACTGGCGCCACAGCCAACGCGGTTGCTCCGAAAGCGGAACGAGCGAGGAGGCCGCGCCGAGATGTCCGATGGGCAACCACACGACTCAAAGCGTTGACAACAGTTCTGCTCATCGTTTGTGGCGCTCGCCGTTGATGTGGAAGCTCGCCGATGACGGGGTACCGCTGCGCGCGGCGAGCGCTTCGGGCACCGCGGTGAACGCAACCAGAGCCAAACCTGCGATCACTCCGGACCCGAGCACAAAACCAATTCCGCTTGCAGGCTGGTCAGCCATGACCTGTGTCGGCGTCTGCCCAGCAACTGCAACAAATGACGCCACAGCAAAGGTGGCGTTGCCGACTACATGAAGCCACGATGGCGGCGAGTTGGCCCGACCGAAACAGCCACAGGTTGTGGCACCAGTGACGAGCGCTCGCCAAACCACCGCAAAAAATCCCAAGTAGAGCGCACCCGTCGCCGCGGCCAACAGCGGCCCCCCGACCACCAGCGCCAAGACACCAACCACAGATTCGACAACCCCGATAACAACGACCGCCGCAGGCACCTCTGGCAAACCGACCGAGGCCAAAAGATCCGTCGTTGGTACTGGCCGAACTATCTTGGCGACGCCCGCCACGATCAAGAGCAGCGCTGCGGCTACGTGCAACGCAACGACAACATCCATCCCCCTGATCGTAACCTTCCCCGCCTATCGACTCAAAGAAAAAGACAGCCTGGTTAGGAACTGGCGCGGCGGCGTAGGCCGACCACCCCTGCCCCCACGGCGATCACCGCGGCCGCGCCGATACCGATGGCGATGCCCGTACCGGAACCACCATCACCGCCCGATTCCTCAGCTATCTGAGCAATAGTCGTAGTGGGTGACGGCACCGTTGTTGTAGGTGCGGCGGTTGTGGTCGGCGCTTGTGTCGTGGCTGGCGGCTCCGTGGTTGTAGCCGCTGCGGTCGTGGTGGTCGTCGTCTCGGGTACCTCAGCGACCTCCTCCACGATCCCTCGGAACGGTCCGGATACCTCATAGGTGATACCGCCGAAGCGGTCCTCGGTGACCACCATCGGGTTGATGTCGCCAATCGGCCTCGGGGACGGGCCCCGCTGACTCGAGAAGTAGAGACGGTCGCGACGCGGGTTGAACACCGGTCCGGTGATCTCGGAGTTGTCCTGGTCGACAAGCCGGGCGAACGGTGCGACAACCCCGTCGGGCGTAATGATGACCACCTCCATGTTGCCGCCATCCTCAGCCACGAAGATGTCACCCGATCCGGCATCAACCGTGAGGTTGTCGACGCCCGACAACACCGCGGTGCCAGCGGCAACATCTTCGGGGTTCGGGTCATAAAGCAAGGTGTGGGTCGAGTTGACGAGGTCAATCCCGTGGATCTTGTTGTTGAACTTCGTTGAGAAGAAGATCCAGTCGTCGAAGTACCAGATGCCCTCACCACCAAGGAACCCGGTCGATTCCGGAACCTGTTGACGAGTAGGTGTTTCCGCGGCCGACGGATCAGGTACCTCGATCCATGACACCGACCCGTCGTCTGCGACCGCGGCGGCCTCAAGCAATCCGCTGCTCAAGTCGGGATAGTTGTGGGGGCTGTAGCGGTAGAGGCGACCATCGAGCATGTCCTCGGTCTGATACACCTGCTCCCGCACAGGATCGACGGCTGCGGCCTCGTGAACAAAAAAGCCCATTGCAGCATGTGCCTTCGGCTCGGTGGCACCAGTCGGGTCACACTCCCAGAGATATCCACCAGAGGCAAAAACCTCTTCGCCTGAGAGAAACGTTCCCCATGGACTCGGACCCCCACCGCAGTTGGAATTGCTATTTCGCAGGAGCGGGTACGCGTCGATGATGTTGCCGTCGGCGTCGTAGTGAATAGCGCTCACACCTGCGGCGCCCGCGAGGAACACTTCACTGTTGACGGTATGAATCCAGCCACCGTTGCCGTCGTCGAAGGTCGCAGCGCCATCTGGAAATATGTGCCATTCGAAGTCGGTGTCGCCCACCGGTTCACCCGCGACGGCAACAACACGAGACGTGAAGCCGGGCGGAAGGATCATTCCGTTGGCATCCGGCGCGATGCCTTCCAAAGATCCGTAAGGGCTCTCGCCTGAAGCCTGAGCCCCGGCCGTAGCGGCTACGAAAAGAGGAAATGCGGTGGCGCCACCAGCCGCAAAAACTCCGGATTGTAAGAATTGGCGACGGTCCATACCTGCGACCGTAGTAGAGAATCTCGCTATTTTCCCTGGAGGTGCGCCGTAAGGAAGGCCACTACCCGATCGAACGACTCCTTGGTGGGATGACCGTGGGCATCGGAGCGCTCCTCAGTCAGCACACTGTGAGCGTTCTTTGGGATTCCGTGATCTGGGTCGGGACTCGGAATCTCGACACCGATGAAGTTCTCTCCCAAGGCCTCTCGCAGCGTGGCGAAACGCTCGGCTGGCACCATCGGGTCACCCGTGAAGCGAAGACCCAGAACAGCGCAGCCCTCGGCCGCCCGTTGCGCCACCGCAGAGAGTTGCTCTTCGTCAAGTCCCGTGTTTGCCCGACGTTTCGCGCCAATAGGGAAGGGCAGCGTCGGCTGCGAAAGCACCGGCGCGATCACCGCCTCGTCGAGCAGCATCGCCAGCCCGAATCCGCCGGTGAAACACATCCCCACAAAACCAATGCCCGGCCCGCCGTGGTCGGCGTGAAGCTTGCGGGCGAGACCGCGAAGCCATTCGGTGGCCTTGGAGTTGTCGCGGGTAGCCATCGCGTGGAACTCGGCGCTGATGCAGGCCCGTGCGAGGGTCCTGGTTATCCGCCCAGCTGTGGGTTCCTGGCCGGGAACCCCGAACATAGATGGCATCGCAACCGCGAAACCGGCAGCCAACAGGTCTTCGGCGAATCGGATTACTTCGGGGGTGATTCCTGGGATTTCTGACGCCACCAGAACGCAGGGGCCGTCACCGGCGAAGTAGACGTCGTGAGTGATACCTCCGTGTGAGAACGGTTCGATACGGAAGTCAGCCAGAGCCATCGGTGTATTCTCCGTCAAGAACTACCGGGAATCCATTCCGTGCCCGCGAGCGGCACCCTGGCCATGGCTGCTGCCTCCACCGTAAGAGCGGCCAGATCCTCAGGTTCAAGGTTGTGGACATGAGACTTTCCGTTGGCCCGAGCCAGCGTCTGAAGCTCAAGGGTCAAAACCTGCAAATAGTTGGCCAAGCGACGACCGGCCAGTTCTGGATCAAGGCGGCTCACCAACTCAGGTTCCTGCGTGGTGATTCCCGCCGGGTCGTTGCCTGCTTGAAAGTCCTCCCAAAAACCGGCCGCCGAACCCAATTCCCGATACTGCTCGTCAAGGGCGGGATCGTTGTCTCCGATGGCGATCAGTGCGGCAGTGCCGAGCGAAACCGCGTCGGCCCCCAACGCTATTGCCTTAGCCACATCGGCACCAGAACGAATCCCCCCAGCAGCGATCAGTTTCACCTCACGATGGACACCGAGTTCCTTGAGCGCGCGCACCGACTCCGGAACAGCAGCGATCGTGGGGATACCGACATGTTCGATAAAGACATCTTGCGTGGCTGCTGTGCCCCCCTGCATACCGTCGACAACTATCGCGTCGGCACCCGCCTTGATCGCCAAGCAGGTGTCGTAGTACGGGCGAGCGGCCCCAACCTTGACATAGATCGGAACCTGCCAATCGACGATCTCGCGCAGTTCGATGATCTTGATCATCAGGTCGTCAGGACCAGTCCAGTCGGGATGACGACACGCTGACCGCTGATCGATCCCCTCGGGGAGCGTACGCATCTCCGCCACGCGTTCATTGATCTTCTGCCCTAGCAGTATCCCGCCGCCACCTGGTTTGGCACCTTGCCCAACAACTACCTCAATAGCGTCAGCGCGGCGCAGATCATCTGGGTTCATGCCGTAACGCGACGGCAAGTACTGGTACACAAGCGTCTTGGAGTGTCCGCGCTCCTCAGCCGTCATACCGCCGTCCCCGGTAGTTGTAGAGGTACCAGCCGCGGTAGCACCCCGACCGAGAGCTTCTTTTGCCTGCGCCGACAACGACCCGAAACTCATCCCTGCGATGGTGATCGGAATGGCGAGACGAACGGGTCGCTCGGCACGCGCCTCACCAATCACAAGATCGGTGGCACACGCCTCGCGGTAACCCTCCAACGGGTAGCGCGACATCGAAGCACCGAGGAACACGAGATCATCGAAGGTGGGCAGTTCCCGCTTGGCTCCCCAACCTCGAATCCGGTAGATCCCGGTGTTGGCCGCCCGCCGGATCTCCGCGATCACATTGCGGTCAAACGTGTAGGACTCTCGGTGGTGCCATCTCTGTTGGTTCATGGCCGTCCTTTCGCTGCAGCGGCCGCATCAACGTCGTCAACATGGAAGTTGTAGAGCTCTCGGGCTGATCCGTAGAGACGAAAGTCGCTTGGTTCGGCAGACATTTCTGCGGCTGTGAGCAGGCGGCTGAGCGTGTCCAGGTGTTGCGGGGTCATTTCTTTTTCCACGCAATCAGATCCCAACGATGCGACCTTGCCCCGCACAAACACCTCAGCTTCATATATCGAATCGCCGAGGTCGTGGGCGGCGTCACCGAGCACGACGAGGTTGCCGGCTTGAGCCATGAATGCGCTCATATGCCCGACATGGCCACCGACCACAATGTCGACGCCTTTCATGGAAATACCGCAGCGAGCCCCAGCGTTGCCTTCAATGACTACCAAACCGCCATGACCCGTAGCGCCCGCCGACATCGTGGCGTTACCGGTTATCCGCACCATCCCCGACATGATGTTCTCAGCGAGTCCGGTGCTGGCGTTGCCGTCGACGCGCACCGTGCCCGTCATGTTCATCCCAGCACAGAAGTAACCGACGGATCCTTCAACATCGACAGTGACCGCCGAAGTGATCCCGACCGCCAATGCATGAGCCCCGCGTGGATTGCGCACAACAAAATGACCTTGATCGGTTTGGTGCAGGCGCTTGTTCAGTTCACGTAGCGTTACCTGCGAGAGGTCGATCGAGATGGTCATGAGGCCAGGCTCCATGAGTAGACGCGTGACGGTTTAGGTTCAAATATCTCTGCATGGCTTACGTCGGGGAGTTGGGCGATTGCTCGGTACTCCGACGACATCGCTACCCAATCGTCGGTTTCAGCCACGACAGCCGGCTTGCATGCAATCGGATCTCGAAGGATCGCAAAACCGTTCTTAACGCCGATGGCGAAAGTGTAGAAACCGTCGAGATCGGTCAAAGCACTGGTGAGCGCGCCATCGATGGTGTCGCCGGTGCGCAGTTTCCAGGCGAGGTATCCAGCAGCGACTTCGGAATCGTTTTCGGTCTGGAACGACTCGCCTCGCTGAACCAACCGTTCTCGAAGTTGGTTGTGATTCGACAGTGAGCCGTTGTGGACCAAGCAAGTGTCGGCCCCGGTTACAAAGGGGTGCGATCCGTTGGTGGTGACGGCGGACTCGGTAGCCATTCGAGTGTGGGCGATGGCGTGTGTACCGCGGCGTGACGCGAGGTCGTAGCGGGTGGCGACCAGATCAGGATCGCCCACCGACTTATAGAGCTCGATCTGTTGGCCATAGCTCAATACATCGACTCCTGTCACGTTGTCGATAAGCCATTGGCGCGCAACACGACCGTCTCCGGTCGTTTCGAACACGGCGTGGTCATGAACTTCTCGCAAGGTGACTTCGGCTCCGAGCTCGGCTTCTAAGGCGTCGGCTGTTTGGGGACGGTTGATCGAATCGTCGGTCACCAGCACGGTGATCCTTGTTCGTTCGCTGTCACCTTGGTCGTAGACGGCGAATCCGGCGCTGTCGGGGCCTCGTTCACGCATTTCATGCAGCATGACCGCGGTGAGCCTTCCCAGTTCGTCGCGGTAAGTCGCAGTTTTCAGGAACAAACCGACAATCCCACACATGCTTGAGTTCAACTCCTCGGAGAAAATACTTCGGGCGGTTTACCTCGGCTGTTTACCTCGGCGGTTTACCTCGGGCACGTTCGCAAACCTTAGCCGCGTCTCTTGACAACGGTGAAGAGATTTCACCTACAGTAGAGGTTTCCTCAGGTGAATCGCGCACAGGTTCAGTTCAGACGAAGGAGTTGCCGATGGGCGCATACGAAGAAATCAAAGCACGGGTCGAAAACGATGGTGTCGACTTCATCTACGCAATGTTTGTGGAGATGCACGGCAAACCGTGCGCCAAGCTAGTTCCGGTTGAAGCGCTCGAGACCGTGATGAACGAAGGTGCCGGATTCGCAGGTTTTGCCGCGGGTCCCATTGGCCAGGACCCGTCCAGCCCCGACATCTTGGCCATTCCCGATCCCGCTTCCTACACCCAGTTGCCATGGCAACCCAATGTCGCCGCCTTGCAATGCGACCCAACCGTTGAAGGCGAACTCTGGCCCTATGCACCACGCGTGATCCTGCGCCAAGCGCTCGACGGTCTCACGTCGCGTGGTTTGGTGTTCAACGCGGGTGTCGAAGCCGAGTATTCCCTGGTCAACAGGAACCCCGACGGGTCAATCGTGGTCGCAGACGAGCGTGACGTAGACGAACAACCCTGCTATGACGCCAAGGGCCTCACCCGCATGCTGCCCCACCTCACCGAAGTCTCACGCAATCTCAACGTCATGGGATGGGGCAACTACGCCAACGACCATGAGGACGCTAACGGCCAGTTCGAACAGAACTGGCAGTATGCCGATGCCATCACAACCGCTGATCGGCTGGTGCTGTTCCGGTTGATGATCCACACAATGGCCACCCGCGATGGCCGCTATGCGACGTTCATGCCCAAACCCTTCGCTGACAAGACCGGCAACGGACTCCATGCTCATTCAAGCCTTTGGTCGCTCGACAACGAGCCGCTCTTCGTTGGAGGCGACGATGACTCCAAAGGCTTGGGGTTGAGCGACCTAGCCTATCAGTTCGCGGCCGGGTTGATCGAACATGCCCCGTCGCTTGTCGCAATCCTCTGCCCAATCGTCAACTCCTACAAGCGAATGGGGGTGGGTGCCCCAGCATCGGGGGCGACATGGGCACCGGCTTACGCGGCGTATGGGGGCAACAACCGCACCCAGATGATCCGCGTACCCGAGCCGGACCGGTTGGAACTCCGTCTCCCCGATGGAGCAGCGAATCCATACCTGATGTTCGCGGCGATGCTTGCTTGCGGACTCGACGGTATTGACCGAGGCGTCGACCCCGGTCCACCGAATGAGGACAACTTGTTCAAGCTCTCCGCTGAAGAGATCGCAGACCGAGGGATCGTCACGTTGCCGCCAACTTTGCTGCATGCAGCAGAAAACCTGGCCACCTGCGATGTGCTTGAGAAAGGACTCGGGATGACCCCCGACGGCTCCTATCGGGACTATTTTGTAAAGACCAAAAAAGCTGAGTTCATGGCCCACCATCACCAGGTCACCCAATCTGAGATCGACCAGTACCTCACTCTGTTCTGAGAATCGACGCCACCAACATGCCACCTGAAGGAAGCGACCCAGAAGCGCCGCTGACCGTCAGCGACAGCCGAACAGGCCGACTGACAACCGATGAGGTGTGCGAGAGCGTTGGTCGGCGAGTGCGTGAACTCCGGGTGGGCATGGGCTTGACCATGGAGCAATTCGCAGACGCCGCGGGACTATCAATCGGGATGCTCTCCAAAGTCGAGCATGGGCAGACCTCACCAAGTTTCAGCACACTCATCAGCTTGGCTGACGCGGCCGAGGTTCCCTTCACAGCCTTTTTTCGAGGGCTGGACGAAGAACGCGATGCAGTGATCGTCCCAGCGGGACAAGGGATGGAGATCATTCACGAAGGTGCTGGACCCGGCAGGGTGTATCGCGATCTCGGATCGCTGCGAGGTCCAACCCGTGAGATCGAATCGCTGTACGTCACAATCACCGAACCCGACGAGGTTTTCCCGCTATTCCAACACGGTGGCGTGGAGTTCATATACATCCTTGAGGGCTGCGTCGAGTACGGCTACGGGACCAAGCGGTACGTGCTCAACACAGGCGACTCCATGCAATTTCGGGGTGAGGTGACACACGGTCCCACCGCGCTGATCGAACTCCCACTCCGCTTCTTGTCCCTTAAAGTCACCCATCCCCCCGACTCCGACTCCACACCACCGTAGGCGTCCCGCCCGCGTCACTCGCTAGCGATCCAACCGACACCAGTCGGGCTGTCGGCTCGTAGGCTGTGCCTTCACGGGGTTGGGCGGTTAGGGGCAATGTGGTGGGTTGTTGGCTGAACAGCCCGAACCAAACCACGGTTGCTGATCCCCGTGACCGGTGTGGCTGATTGTGTGGTCGGCCCTTTTCGCAGGCTGGCAGGCGGTTGGTGCTGGTTAGGGACCGTTGGGTGGGTTGTTGGGGTTGATGATTTTGTAGCCGGTGTTGGTTTTGATGACGATGTAGCCACGGTCGTGGATGTTGTGATGGCAGTGTGGGCAGGCGAGACACATGGAGTCGATGTCGGTTGGTCCGCCTTGTTCCCAGGGCACGATGTGATGGATTTCGCAGCGTTCGGGACCTGCGGTGCAGTCTTTGCCTGTGCAGTGCCGGTCACGGGCGATGATGGCTTTGACTTGAGCCTCGGTTGCGTGTCGATGGGTGCGCCCCACCCAGAGGGGTTGACCTTTGCCGTCAAAGACGACTCCGGTGACAGCCGCGGTGCACATCAACTGTTCCAACACGGTCTGTGGTAGGGCTTCACCACCGACGATCTCAGCGACCCCTGTCGGGTTGTCACCTCGTAGGCGTTCAATGTCGGCTACTGCGATGAGTTGCATCCGTGTACTACCGGGCCCGCGGCGGGTCGGGTCTGTCAACAGCGCCACGAACGCGTCGGCCATTCGTTGTGGTGTTGTTCGCACATCGTCGGGTTTGCCGTCGCGGCCACCGTCGTCACGCCACAACCGGTCGTATTCAACGTTGATTTCTTTGACCACTTGTTGATAGCTGGTCGGATCCAACTCAGCCAACAGCACACCCATGCCTTCTTCGTTGATCCAATGCTTCAACAACCGATTACGGCGCTGCTGTTTATACAACTCAGCGCCGTCGTCGGGTTGGTTGCGGTTCACCCAACGCCGTGACTGTTCTGTAAACGCGTCAACAGACGATGTCTCCGCAAGCTTCGACAGTTCGTCTTCGACTTGTTCAGCCGAAGTCTTGGCTGCCGCGGCGACTGCTACAGCCGCATGCTCTGCGGTGATCGTGCCTTCAGCCAACGATTCGGCCAGTTTCGGCATCTCAGCCAAACCAGCAGCAGTCTTCGCGACAGAGTTGGCCGCACGAGTCGACATACGCCCCTGCTCGCGTAAAACGGTTTTGGAGTTCACCCCGCCATCATCCAACGCTTCAATCTCAGTCGCGCACCGCGTCTGCAACGCAGACAACGCCGCCACAGCCCGCCCAGCACCCGCCACCAGACCCTCCAACTCACCACGGCAAAGCCCAGAAGTCGTCACCTGCCGGGCCTGTTGGATCATCGAATCGAACATGACCACAACCTATTCAAAGGGTGTGACACTGCATGATATGAGCCATCACAGCAGCAAACGGCCGCTTCATACGCCCACACCCGTACAACATCTCAGATCCCACGACCGGGGCGTTCCTGGCATTGACGGTCTTTGCTTCGGCCCAGTCATGCTGATTTGGTTCTTGTGATGGACCTGGGTTCAGTGTGTCCTGGCACACATCACCGCCTCGGAACCGAGCGGATGCATTTTCCCACACGTCCAGAGGTGCGTCTGGCCGCTGTTGTTACCGACGACAAGAAGGCGATCGACACGTTGATCATAGATGTGGGTGATGTGCTTGCAGTGTCCGATCATTTCGTGATCACCAGCGCTGCCAATTGCCCCAGCGCAGTGGCTACTGGCCGAGTTGCTCTACACTCCCCGAGGAGCCGCGCAGGAGGCGAGTTGTGGAAGATATCAGAATCGACAAGGACGGGTTGCCTCGTTGTTGGAATTGCGGAAGCAAGGGCTTCACAGAAAAGCGCACGTTTCGGGCGAAGGCAACCGCTGTGGGCGCTGGTTTGCTCACAGTGGGCGTTGCGGGGGGAGCCGCGGCGTTACTCACAAAAAAGAAACTGAAGTGCCAACGCTGCGGCAAATACAACGACACGGGAAGTGGAAAACCGTACGACGGACCAGCAGGTCGCGAATACAGAAAGGAATGGAAGGCGGAGCAGAAGGCAGCCCAAGCGGAGACTGCGCCGCCTTCCCCTGCTGGGCCGATACCTGTTACACCTCTTGCAGACCAGGGTGGCTCCGCTGACTTGGTGACGAAGCTCTCGGAACTCGCAGAACTCCATCGTTCCGGGTCGCTGACGGACATTGAGTTCGCCGAAGCCAAGTCAGCCTTGTTGGATGGCGACTGATGACTGGGCCACAGGCGCGACCACCTGAGCAGTCCAAAGTAGTTGCCACCGGGCCTGATCAAGGCGCGGCCGATGACCGCACTGCCTCGGTGCGCTAACAGAACGCAACCTTTCTTCCCTCTGCGAACGCCGGTGCTTCTAGGGTTGCAGGGTGGATCTATCGTTGAGCGAAACCCTTGTGCGGGTCGGGTTGGAGATCGATGGATGGCGAGTGACCGAACCGCAACACAGTCGCTGGCTCACTGCTGATATCTGGGAATTGACGAAGGGTGATCGGCGTCTGGTCGTGAAGAGATTGGCTCGGCACCGTGAGGTTGGTACCACGGCGTTCACGCGGCACTGGTCGCAGGAATGCGAATCGGCCGATCGCTGGAATTACTGGCTCCGTGAGGCTCTCGCGTACCAGTCCGGTGTCGTCCAGTGCTTCGCTGAAGAAGGCGTACGGGCACCGGGCTGCGTGGGTGTCGACATCACCGACGACGATGCGGTTGTTGCCTTGAAGTTCGTTGACGGCACACCAGCCGAGAACTGGGACATTGACACCTATGCCGAAGTAGCACGGCGTTTGGGAGCAGCCCAAGGCAAACTCGCTCTCAGCGGAGCGCTCCCAGACGTTGAATGGCTGTCTCAAGGGTTCTTGCGCGCCTACAGCACCGAAAAACCGGTGATCTGGGAGTTGCTCGACGACGATCGCGCATGGAACCAACCCCTTGTGGCGGAGCACTTCCCACCGGCTTTGAGGTCGGCCGCCAACGAACTGCACGCACAGCGTCATCGGCTCTACTCGGTGCTGGAGTCGCTTCCGCGCACCCTGTGCCACCTCGACTTCTGGACCAAGAACCTGATCCAGACCAATGACGGCAGCTTTGTTCTGCTGGATTGGGCCTTCGTCGGTGACGGAGCGCTCGGCGAGGACATCGGAAACCTCGTGCCCGACGCCGCACACGACTTCTTCGTTGAACCGGACCAGCTACCGCGGCTACGCGAAGCGGTGCTTGGCGCTTACCTTGAGGGTCTCGGAGATGTTGGCTGGCAAGGCGACCCAAGAATCGTCGAACTGGCCATGGCCGCTTCAGCGGTCAAGTACGACTGGTTCACCCCGCTGATGCTCGAACAGGCTTGCGTTACCGAACACCAACGCTACGGCGGCGACGCTGTCGCCGACTCCAACGAGTTCTTCGCCAAACGCGGCGCCGCACTACTCGAAAACGCCCAACAAGCCCTCCACGCCCTACAACTCACCGCCGCCCTAGACCTCTGACCGAGGTGAACCTGTGATCTGCTATGTTCCTCTGGTGCATGATTTGGCACCTACGGTCAAAACAGACCCGACCTGTTGCTCAACATGTTCCCAAGGTCATATCCCCTCGGTCGCCGTGCTCAACTTGTTTGAGACCCCTGATGCGGGACTTTCGCCGTTAGTTGAACACGTCTCCCTTGCGGGCGCTGTGTTCGTTGCCGTCGCTGAAGGCCACCTGATGTGATGATCCGAACCGTGACGTTCGACTGCTACGGTACGTTGATTGATTGGGACACCGGCGTGTTGCAGGCGATCGCTGATGCCTGCCCTGAGTCGCGACAATTCGATGACCAGATTGCGCTCAAGTCCTTTGATCGGGCAGAATTCCTTTCCACTTCCAAGCCGTACCGCTCTTACAAAGAAGTACTCGCCGAAGTAGCGCGGGCTTTAGCACCCGAGTTCGGCGTGACCCAAACCCGCTTGAGCACCGCTCTGCAATTGTCTGTGAGCGGGTGGCCAGCATTTGAAGCGACAGTACCGACGCTGAGCCATATCCGGTCTCGCTTCCCGGCGATGCTTGTCGGCATCCTGTCGAACACCGATGAGGATCTGCTCGCTGGGACTATAGACCGCCAATTTGACAGCTTTCATCCAGACTTTGCGGTAACGGCTGAGTCGGTGCGTTCCTACAAGCCGGGACTCGCGCACTTCGAACGGATGCTGTCAATCGCTGATTGCGAACCTGCCGAAGTGCTCCATGTGGCAGCGAGCATTCGTCACGACATGGTCCCTGGACGCTCAGTTGGTCTACAGACATGTTGGGTTCGTTGTGGTCGCCTGGGGGCTGACGTTCCAATGAGCGGAGGGGCCGATTTTGAGATCGAGACTCTGGCTGAATTGCCAGCTCTTCTTCGTGACATATCAGACGGGAAGTCTCCAACGATCTGACGCTGCACCGTGGGCTAGAGCAACGCCCAACAAGCCCTCCACGCTCTACAACTCGCCAACAACCTCGGACTCTGAGCGCTGGTGAAACGACAAACTACAGTACTTGAGTACGGGTAGTTCACACAACTCACGCAACGGAGAGTTCCCAATCCAAACCGCATCCAACGCGCCGTCAATTTGTGTGTCCACGCCTCAACGAGGCCCTAGTCCGATTCGCTCTGGGTTCCAGACGACCTCAGCCAAATCACGGTAGAGAACTTGGCGGGCGTCGACATCGTCTTTGGTGAAGGTCGTCGGGTACGGCTCGAATGCGAGGTTGTAAGTCTCGCGAAGCCTGTCAAAGCTGGGGTGGTGCTGGTATGCCAGCGGGTGAAGCGACTTCGCCAGGATATTCTGGCCCGAGTAGTGCTGGACCTTCTGTTCGTAGGGCATCGCGCCGTAGCTGGCGTTGAAGTCCTTCGGCAGCAGCAAAAGGTCGCCGAACATGTTTCGGTGTTCCTCGAATTCGTAGACGGTCGGGAACTCTTCCGCGTGTCGTTCGAACTTGTCGGCCCAGATGTGTTCGACTTCGAAGGGATGCTTGCGTGATCGGTCGAGGTAGTCGGCCAGCGACATTCCTGTTCCCAGTTCGTCGTCGAGCCAGGCGGTGATGCGGGCGAGGAGGTAGTGGATGTGGCGGCGATTTCGCTTCGTGAGGCTAAACAACCAAATTCCTTCGAGTTCCTCCCATTCGTTCTCAAGAAACTGGGTCAGGACTCTTCGAACAGTTTCCACGGGGTTGTCGCGAAGTTCCTTGATCAGGTTGAACATCGTGTAGACGACCGTTGAGTAACCAAAGTTACGGTGGTTCACCATTCTCCGGGCGATGAAGATGTCCAGGGAGCCGGCCACGAGCGCGGCCTTCGCCGTGAAGGTCTCGTCATCATCCTCTGGGGTGACAGCAGCGAGGATCACAGGGAGCTGAAGAGTGAAGCCGTTTCTCGCGTTGCAGAAGACGGCTTCGAGGCCTGGGCTCAAGTCGCGAGAAGCGCGCAAGAGTTCCAGGTAGCGGCTACTGAGTCCCAAGAACTCGCGCTCGACAAATCGTCGGTAGGTCTCTTGTCCTGTGAGTCCGATCTCAGTCCGGTTGTCTCGCACCCACTTGTGGAACGCCGTGCCGATGATGTCGAAGTCGCGCGGTGCTGCGTTGGCCTTGCGTTCACGCTGGGTCACCGCGTGCTTGCCGCGCAGCCAAGCCTTGACAAAGTCAGCGTCGGCGTTCTTCTCAGTATCGATCAGTTCGGTGACCCGCTGACGCCAACGGCCGTTGAGATCCCGGATCACTTTCTCGTCGCCGACCTGCGCGAGCAGGAAGCTCTTGAGCATGTCGGTACTGCTCAGACGCAGACCTCGGTCATTCATGGTCTCGAATATCTCGAGCGCCATGTCTTGATCTGGCGCTCCAATGGCGACGAGGATCACCCGGTGCTGGAGCCAGTCAGCGAAGTACGGCAGCGTGTCGCCGTGAAGATCGCCCGGGAACCGTTCGACGATCGTCTGGTATCTGTTCCAGAGGTTGCGAACTGACTCAGGTTCCGCGCTGGCGTCGTACTCCTCGTCATCCAGGATGGCCTGCAGGCACTTCTCGCGCTCGTCAACGTCGAGGTTGAATGTCGTCTTGCCGAACGCCGAAGAGTAGATCAGCGAATTGAGAGCATCTGCATCCTTGGAATGAGATTCGACGAGTCTGTGACGGACATAGATCAACAGGAGGCTGAGGGTCGTGATCCGTTGTTGACCGTCGACGAGATAGCGCACACCACCGCGCTGTGCAGTCACGATCGGGCCTAGGAAGTACGGACGGTAGGAGTCCACGTCGCCTCGTTCGTGAGCCTCGTCGTGCTCATCGAAGAACCGACCGGTCAGGTCGTCGATGAGCTCACCGACCTGTGCTTCCTCCCAGCTGTACTCACGCTGGTAGAAGTCAAGTCCGTAGCGAGTCCCCAACAGAAGCTCTTGTACGGACCGAGCAGTACCTGTGATCTGCTGAACATCGACAGCCATTAGTTGGTCCCTCCCTACGCTCCTCAGAAATCGTTCGCATTGTATGCAATTGTGACCGATGGTCGCTGAACCCGATTTGAAGATGAGTCGCGTCTAGGCGCCGCAGTGCGTCATGTCGTCCCGTACCGCTTGCACGATTACGATCGCGGGCGAGCAACTGAACCTCGGTGTCTTCGGGTCTCCATCGTTCTGCTACTTCGAAGACCCCATCGTCCTGACTCATCGAGGAACATCGCAAAGCAGAGAGATCAGCGGAACGAGATCGTGAGTGGCTGAGGTGTAAAGGCGTGATCTAGGTATCTGTCCTCAGACACGGCCTTGGTTGCCAGATCGCGAAGCGTCGCCGACTCAGCGACAGACCTTACGGCCAAATAGTCCTCGTACAGTTGGCGGGCTTCAAGGAGCTTCTGAAGCGCAACATCATCAGCGGCAGATCCACCGGATCCGTTGGGACCGAGGAGCCCGTGGACCTCGCCCGTCTTGACAACAAGACTCAAATCGTCCACGGCGTCTACATCCCCGTAGGACTTCGTTAGGCCAGATATCTCGACAGGATGACTGTTGCGCATGACTCGGCCCTACTTCGGCTGCTGTTTCGAGAGACACACGCCAACTGAAAACAACAGCGAAAGGGAAGCCAAGATCAGGAGGAACGCCAAGCCGATCGTCGCATCATCAGCAAGGCCAGCGTTGATCATCCAGACTGATAGGCCAGCGAAACACGCGGCAACTCCTGCGAGCCCCGCTGCAAACTGCGGTGTGGCGGCAAAACTCGGAGGCTTCATAGTTCTCTCTCTCATGTGTCTCGCGAATGCTACCTAAGCGCGGAGCCCCGGTGGTATGTAGCGATAAGGTTCTTTAGCGGAGGACTTTGTTGACGGCGGTTAACAGGGAATCGTTTCTGACAGGTTTGAGCAGGACTTCGTCGGCTCCTGCGGTGCTGGCAAGGCCGGTAGCGAACTCTGGACTTTGGTGCATACCACCCGCAGACAAAGCCACGATCCCGGCGCGAGGGTAGGCCCAGCGCAACGCCTTTATGTACTCGATCGCGGTCATTGTTGGCATCACGGCCTCTGTCACAACCACGTCCGGTTTCCGGGAAGCCATTAGCTCCAGCGCTGCTTCGCAGCTGTCGGCTTCGATTACCTCATGGTCACCACAAGCATCCAACAGCCGCGTCAGCGCAAAGCGCACCCCCGGGGTCGTCGTCAGCCACCAACACGGTCGCCATTATTCAGGCTCCTGGGGCTTCGTCTACGTCGTGGCGGGGGATGAGGACTTCAAACGTCGAACCCTCACCATAAGACGATTCCGCGGTGATCCTGCCCGACCATCCGTGAACCTTTTCATAGGCGATGGTGAGACCCAGACCGGCGCATCCGTCGGCCGATTTGGTTGTGAAGAACGGATCAAAAACTTGGGTTCGTACATCATCGGTCATGCCAATGCCTTGGTCGGCCACAGTGGCACTGAAGTAGCTGCCAGCTGAGACTCCCTGCACACGCGCCTGGGCCTCGTCAAATGTGCGGGTCGAGAGTCCCACCGTGATCTCGCCCCCACGCTTCATGGCCTGTGCCGCGTTGGTCAGCAAACTCGTAAACACCGAGTCGAATTCGTCACGGTTCACTGAGATCACGCCACCCTCGTCGCTGAAACGGGACACAATCGTCACATCGTTTCCGACCGACTTTCCTACCTGGGCAATCACACTCGACAACCCCTGCGACGGGACGATCTCTTCTGGCTCGCCGAATCCGCCAGCGGGGTCAGCCAATGAACTCTCGAGAATCTTGCAACCACGCTCCGCCGCCAAGAGTATGCGACCCATATTCTCCCGTTGCGCCTCACTTTGGTCGGTTTGGTCGACTCCCATTTGCGCCAAGGTGACGATCGGCTGCATCACATTGTTGAGTTCCCGGGTGAGTCCGCCGGCTAGCTGGCCCATCGCCGCCATTTTGTATGCCTCGCCGATCTGTTCCTCCATGGCTTGGCGTTCATTAATCGCTTCTTTGAGTTGTCCGACGGTATGAGCCAGCCTGTCGTTGAGGTGGGCTACTTCCAGCCAGCGCCGCACGGCGAACCAGGAGGTGACCAGGGCGAGCGTAGGCACAGCCGCCAGGATCTCAACGAGTTGCCAACCCTCGTGTTCACTCGTGAAGTCCGAGACTGTCTCGTACGAATCGATGCTGACAAAGAAGAAGAATATGACGATGCAGGCAATGGCACCGATAATCATGTCCCTTCGAGCGTTCATGCGACCTCCCGGTCTTTGGTACGTCCCGGCCGGCACTCATGCTAGAGCCTTGGGCCAAAGGTGCCAGTGACGACTCAATCAATAGGCGGTGGTCTTGTCGATCATCGATTCCAGCCACTCGCCCGAAGTGGTCGGTTCATGACGAGGAGGGTCGTCGGTTGACGTGCAAGTGGGGATGCATTCGATGCGTGCATCGTAAGTCGGTTGGTGGAAGAACGCGATCGAGATCCGCTCACGCCAGTCATCGGCTGGCACGACGACGCGGTGCACCGTCGAAACCCAACGGTCGTTGGTCCACATTGCCATCAGGTCACCGATATTCACCACAAAGGACCCGCGGACCACCGGTACGTCTTCCCATTGGCCTTCGGGCGACATGATCTGCAGACCCGGTCCGCCGTCATGGTGCAAAACAGTGAGGCTGCCCCAGTCCGAATGCGGCCCGCGTCGGTACTGCCCGGGGAGTGGGGCTTCGTCAAGGGCCGGGTAGTGGATGGCGGAGAGGGCCGTGACATGGTCGGCGAATTTGTCGTCGAACCAATTCTCGTTTAGGCCGAGGGCCAGCGCCATCAAGCCCATCAGCCTGGCGGCCAAACCCTCCATCACCGCGTAGTAGGTCCCGAAGGTCTCCCGGAAATTCAGAACCTGCTCTGGGTCGGGCCAGACGTTTGGCGCGAAGAAGGCTTCGCGGCCTTCGCGCAATCCAGCGCGCCGGGCCGCTTCGGGGTCATCAAACCGGTTGACGAGGTACAACTCGCACAGGTCTGGGGGTGTCTCAACCCCACGCGACGACGCCAGCAGCGTGCCCCCGAGAGGCTTATAGCCCCGCCTGTTGCCTTCCGGGCAGGTGAGCTTCATCTTCTCGGTAATCCGAAGGGCGAAGAATTGGCGGGAGACTTCTTCGATCCTTTGCACGGTTTCGCTGCCGACTCCGTGACCTGTAATGACCAGAAAACCCAGGTCTTCACAGGCCCGCCTGATCGTCTCAACGGCGTGATCGCGCCGTCGGCCAGGTTCGAACGCTCCCGACAAGTCAACGAGCGGCACCCGACCCGCAACCTCCGAGGACATCGCCACCCCGAGGTCCTCCTTTCGTCCGCCTCCAGCCATCAGCGCCAGACCCTCCAGAGACTACTCCAATGCTCGAAACAGAAAAAATCGCAGCAATGATCGCGTCCGGCGAATACTGACTACTGCCCGCGACTAGCACAGGGAGCCGTACCTAGAACGGTTCTAACCAACGTCACGCGTTCTAGTCGCTGTCGTGGCGTTCTCTGCGGTGTTGTTCTGGTGGTGGATTCTGTGCTCACATCCTCCACCTGGGTCGGGGCAGGCGTTACCCCTCTAGGCACGATGAAGCTAACCCGCTAATATGGGTCGTGAGAACCCGATCCCACCTCCATACCATCATGTTCGTCCCCACTATCACCGCCGACCAAGTTCCCCGCTGGATGGCCGATGACGACAAGCGCGGCCGTATTGTTGAACTCCGCGTGTTGTGTAAGCAATGGGCTCACGCTGACCACGCTCACCGCATTGCAATGGTGCAGGAACCGCCTCGCCGACATCGCTGGTACCACCGTTTCACACGTCGTCGCCATGACCTGACGCGCATTGCTGCAGTCGTTCACGCGTTGTGTGACCGTGATGGTGTGCCTGTCCCTGGTTGGGTGTGGGCGCATCGTAGCCGCCGCAACATAGCGATGACCGCCTCCCGGCGGCGCGTGTCTAGTCTTTGGACGCTTCACAGCAACGCGCCCGATGCGTGTGCGTACCATCGGGTGTGGTTCGACCCCGCGAGCATCGAAGATCACAGAATCCACGGGTTTACCCGAGTTGGTTGACGGACGCCTCTCGCTGGAGGGCTACGGCCGGTTCGGCGCCAACGAGATGCCTGCACTGCTGTCGGAGGTTGATGAGATCATGGCAGCCGCGAGCTGCGCGTGTTCGGAGCCTGCGCCCGCGCGACGAGTATTGGGCTAAGGAGATGCTCGTGCGTGCTCGCAGGGGTCGTCGGATGCGCCTCCTGCGAGGTTGGTTCTCCTCTATCGTGCGTCGGCCGCCGCGGGGACGGCCGGTAGACCAGCCAGAACAGAGTCAGACAGTGTTGGGAAAATGTGGAGCGCGCAACAAGTCAAAGACAGGGCGGTGCTCCCATCCTCACCCCGGTCGGGGCGGACGGTGCGCGGCTGGGCACAAACACTGACCGCACCGCGAAGGCTTGATGCGGAGCAGACACAGGTGGGTTAGTGGTTGGCGCGCAGATACGACAGGATTTCCCACATAACGCGACAGTCAACCTCGTTGTAGTCACGGATTTCTCCCATGAGGTCAATGTCGATCAACCGTTGATGCTCCCCAACGTCGATTTGGTGTTGACACCACCACGCGCCTGTCATTGCCCCTAAACCGTCGGCTGGTCCGGTTTGCCATTGTGTTTCGATGAGACCCAACGAGTGAAGAGCGTTGGCGAACGCTTTGAGGTTGAAAGACAGAGCACCGTGAACAACAACCGGTTCTTTCCTGATGGTTGCTGTCAACAGATCGAACCATCGCAGCGTTGACCAGACGCTTCCGGCACCGCCGTGACGGTTCACGGCTGAGTTGTACGCCGATTCGAGCATTGAGGGCTCCGCTGCTGACCAGTGGATCAGTTTCGGGTTCGTGTCTGGGGCGATTTTGCTGGTTGTCTCAGCCATGTGAGATATCCACTGATCCATCATGTCGGCTTCTGCGTGTTCGCTCAGCGTGTCAGCTACGAAGCACTCGAAACGCCATTCGTTGTCTTCTGCGTGCCCGCAGCCGACCATGAACACAAGCGGTTGCCCGTTCTGCTGAGGGAACGCAGCGAAGTCGTCGTCGGTGTTGTTGACCGTCTCGAAGTCGACGTAGAACTCCAATGGTGGCACGTCGATCCACTCATCGCGAGCCGCAGCTACGTGCGCTGGACGGACCGGGGTGTTGGCTGGCGTTTGGTTCACGTCGAGCACGGCATCTAGCACTCGGGCTGTTACGGGGCCCGTGACACCCAACGACGCTGCGTTCACCGCGGGGTCGCGCCAGTCAGTGAGCCCAGCGGCGGCCGCAGCTATTCGTTGAGGCACACTGAAGTTAGGAAGCGCTGTGAGGTCCCCGGTCCTGGTGGCGAAATCTTTGGATACGGTCGCCCAGCGCCCGTTGTCGGCGTTCGTGTTCGGACGGAGTTCGTCAACGGACGGCGGGTCAATGGTCCACGCGTCGCCGTGGCTGCGCATTCGCAGCAGCCAGTCAACGGCCGCGTGAACGAGCGCACCGACGGGCTGTTTGCGTACGTTGTCGTTGTGGGGGACAGGCCCGAGGCGTTCCATCGCCGATCTGCCCCGCAGGGTTTGTTTGTTGACTGTTTGTTTCCATCCCCGCCCCAACAGAAACGACTGTGGCGGGACGAAACCCTGCAGCCTGCCAAGCGCACGGTTGTAGATGTGTAACTGGGCTTTGTAAGCAGGGTTGTTTCTGCTGGAGTTGAGCAATCCTCTCGCGGTCAATTCGAGAGTGGTGTATTTGATGTCGACCACAACGTAATGCACGCCGATATCAAGGTTTGGTGCTGGGATCGTGGCTTCTTGTTCGCTTAGGGCGTTACCGAACAACAAGGTGAGGATGTCGCTGCGGATCAACAGGTCAGGTGACCCGAAGCAACGATTCTGAGGGTCACGCAGCACACCTTGGTGGATGATTTCGACCCCCTCGCTCATTGCTGCGTAGGTGTTGGTCGCTGCTTGAAGGTCACGAACCCCTAGACACTGCTCGGTGCCTGTGACCGCCCGGACCTCCCCGATTCCCAAATGCTGTAGATGCGCTACAACAGTCCGCTCGAACTGTTGGCCTTTTTTGAACAGGAACGTCACATAGTCTGTGCGATGATCTGGCGAGTCAGGCACGAACTCTTTTGATTCGCCGCAGCGGTCAAGCCAGTCAAGCAACGGGTTCTGCAGCATGAAGTTACGGGTATCTGTCGCCCCAACCCAGCCGTCCCAGTCTGATTCGCTGGTCGGGTTGAGTTCCCGTCCGGTGTCGTCGTAGGTGATCAACCGTTGATGCCCGCTTCTGCTGGTTTTAGCGAGCCGCTGCTCAGCGGGGTTTTGGTTGCTCATCAGGCGGTTCGGTCGGTCGTTCAGGGAGTACGGAACGATTTGGGTGTGGTGTCGAGTTGTTCTAACTCGGGTATCGGTTTGGGTGCGGTGACTCCGTACTGCTCGAACCGTTTCGCCTGAGGGAACACTCTAGCCTCCAGCGACGAAACGCTGCTGTTGTGGGCGTCCATCACCTGACGCAGGTTGACTCCCACTCTGTCAACATGCTCGGCGTAGACCCGCAGCCTGTCAAGCATCTCCGTACCAGCTTTGAGGATTTCTTTGGTGTTCTTGGCCATCTCGTCTTGTTGCCACGACACCGAAACGGTGCGCAGGAACGCAACGAGCATCCAGGGAGTCGCGATCAGTACCTGATGGTCTCTCAACGCCTTGTCCCACAGATCCGGGTTGGCTGTCAACGCTTCGTCGAGGATGGGAGCGACCGGAAGGAACATCACAGTGAAATCCAACACGGCGTCCAACGCGTCGGGATAGTTCCGTTTCCCCAATTCTTTGGCGTGGTTGAGGATCCGGTTGGCGTACTCGCGGCGGGTTTCGTCGTTGACTTGATCCGTGGCATGTTCTTGGTCAGTTACCAGCGGGAACTTCGCGTCGATGGGGACTTTCGCTCCGCCTGGGATTTTGACGACCACATCCGGGCGGGCCTTGTTATCGCTTGACGTGACCTGTTCGTCGAAGTCGATGTGTTTGCCCATACCCGCGAGTTCAAGGATGTTGGACAGTTGCGGCGGCGAGCGGGTCCTGTGTTGAGACATGCCCGGCCCGTACGAGGTTAACGCAACGTCCATGCCTCGGCGCTTATCGAGCAGGGCCGGGCGTGGATCGGTGTTGATGTCGACGGTCAGCCTGAGGTGCTGGGCGTGTCGTGAGGCGATAACGGATATCCGATAGTCGAACGCGACCCGACCGGGCGGACCTACTGGGCAATCCGAACCGTCGACGGATGGTTTCGCCGAACGATCCCGCAGATCACTCAGCAGACTGCTGGGCAGGACAAGAACTCCAGTCTGGTCAAGTTGAGGGGCAGGTGGCAATGACTTCGCCGCAGAGGTAGGCCCAGAAACCGGTGGGTTCGCTCGTCCAGTGGCGAAAGGCGTCCGATATTTGCTGCAGTTCTGCTCGGGTGGAGAGCCCGTGGTCTACCGCGTGACGGGCAAAGTCGCTGTCTACGACTCGCACCGCCCACATCTCGCCCCAAGCCGTTCGCCCTTCGGGAGTCGCATGCGTGACCGTGTCGGTGGTGACTTCCGGATCAGCAAAACCGGCCTCGGTCACCCAGGACAACAAATGCCGCCCAGCGTTCGGTTCGCCGCCGTTGGACCTGGACACCTGGTGATAGAGCTCTCGCCAACGAACGATGGCCTCGGTCACTGGAGCGTGGATCATCGTTTCGTAATCGGAGTCACGAATTGCCACTATCCCTTCGGGTTTCAGGATTCGGCGGACTTCCCGCAGTGCCTCGACGGGTTGCGACAGATGCTGGAACACCTGATGGGCGTACACCACGTCGAAGCTGTCATCGCTGAATGGCAGGTCGTAAGCCGAACCGACCTCAAAGGCAGCATTGCCGATCCCGCAGTCTGCAGCGTGCTCTTGTGCAGCGTCGACCATCTCCGCGGATGCGTCCAGTCCAACCGCGCGCCCGACCCGCCGAGCCAGGCCCGCGGTGATCGTGCCGGGGCCACAACCCAAATCGAGTAGCACTGTGTCCGGTTGCAGGCGAGGCAGCAGAAAGCCCGCGCACGTCTCCGCGGTACGGCGAGTGTATGACCCCACGATCACCTCGTGGTACCCGTGCGTGTAGCGCTCGACGCTAGGTTGCCTGTTCGTTGGGGAAGTCGGCTGGTCAGTCAAGGTCGGGGGTCTCAGGAACCGGTGAAGTTGGGGCGGCGTTTCTCAACAAATGCGGCGATTCCTTCCTTGCCGTCGTTGGTTGCGGCTGCGCCTGTGATCATCACGCCTTCAATCTCGCCAGCTTCTTCGAGAGACCGCTCGTAACCCTCATAGATGATGCGCTTAGCGTTACCGATCGCATACGGGGCACCGTCGGCTAGTTGTTGAGCGAGCTGCTCGGTGGCCTCGTCGACCTCATCATCGGGCACCACCCGGTTCACCAACCCCCAAGCTTCAGCTTCGGCTGCTGACAACGTCCGGTTGGTGAGCGTGAGATCGAGCATCCGACGTACGCCAATGTGGCGGGCAACGAAGTAGCTAGAAGTTCCGTCGGGTGTCATACCCGCTCGGGTGTAGGCCATCGTGTACTTGGCTGATTCACCGGATACGACTAGATCGAAAGCCCCGACCAGCGAGAGTCCCGCTCCGCCCACTCCACCACGGACCCCGGCCACGAACGGTTTGGGGATGCGGTTCATCTTGTAGATGGCCGTGTGGAAGTCTGCGAGTAGGTCCGCGACGTGTTTGGGAAGGTCAGCGCCTTTGGAATGGAACTCTTTGAGATCGCCACCAGCGCTGAACAACTTGCCTTCGGCTGTAACCGACACGGCACGCACATCGTCGTCCCACTCGATCTCAAGCATCACCGCTCTTAAATCCGCAGCGAAGGCCCGGTTAACAACATTTGCGCTATCACCTTGGGTGAACCTCAGATGGGCCACATGGTCACGTACTGCGTAGTCGATGGTGGATAGATCCATGCTTCCTCCTCAACCGGTTCGAATCAGAGGCCTACCGGGTCGTGCGGATTATCTCAAGAAGCTGTTCGCCCAGAATCTGTTGGCGATGCGTCGAAGTCAAGTTGCGCTCCCCAGTTGTTTCCCGTCACAACAGACTAGGGCCTTCGGTCAAGGGTCCGGCGGGCAAGGGTCCGGTGTGCAAGGGTCCGGCGGGCAAGGGTCCGGTGTGCAAAGTCTGCCGCGTTGAGTTCTAGCGACGCTCTCCAATTGCATTCAGCACCGACTTTGACGTGAGCACGACGAGAAAGACAACTACCGTTGCAAGGGCCATCGTGGCTCCGGCGGCGGTGCTGTGGTGATAGCTGACGAGCAGCCCGACCACTGTCGACCCCGCTCCGATAGCAGTCGCGACGATCATGATGCGCGGCACTCTCCTTACCAGCAGCACCGCAGTAGCGGGCGGCGCGATCAAAAAGGCGAACACCAATAGGTTCCCGACCGCTTCGAAAGACGAAACGATTGAGATCACCAGCAACACCAGCAGCATCGCGTGCGCTAGACGGGGGCGCAGACCCAAGACCTGTGCCTGGGCTTCGTCGAAAGTCATCACCAGAAACGCTCGATAAAAAACAGTCACGCCAGCCAGCGAGATCACCGCCGCGATTGCTTGACGCCGAAGGTCTCCAGAGTCGACTCCGGTGATCGAGCCGAACAGAAAGCGATTGAGGTCACCCGTGTATGACCCCGACGAACTCGACATGATCACCACTGCCAGAGCCAGGAAACCCACGAAGAGCACTCCAATTGAGGCGTCTTCGGGGAGCGGCGAATGATTTCGGATCAAGTTGATACCCAACACCATCACCAAGGCTGCAACAAACGCTCCGATTGTGGTGTTCACACCGATGATGAACGCTATAGCGATGCCGGGGAGCACGCCGTGTGCCAGGGCATCGCCCAAAAAGCTCATCCCACGCAACACGACCCAAGTGCCCACAACCGAGGTGGTGAGTACCACAAGCAAGCCCGCGTAGAGCGCGTTTCGCATGAATGAGTTGGACGTGAATGGATCTATCCACCACGTCACTGGGTCGGTCAGAAACTCCACAGTCAGTTCTAACCGAGCGCGTCGACTATCAGACGTGCATTGGTGCGCATGAACCCGACATAGTCCTCTGCGCCACTGCCCGGTGGGCCGAGGCTGCCAGTATAAAGCGTCACGACCTCGACGTCGTCGACCCGCGACGCAAGTGTGTCGGCGACGTCGGTGGAGTGCAGAGTCTCGGCAAATATTGCCTTGACCCCCTCGTGTTCGATGGTTTCAGCCAACGCCTCAAGCTGGGCGGGGCTTGTCTCAGATATTGCTCCCGTGGGGATCACTGTCCCGATAATCTCGAATCCGTAGCGATTGGCGAAGTAACCCAGAGCGTCATGGTTGGTTACTAGTTTGCGGCTGTCGGCAGACACTCGCTCGACTAGCTCCATAATTTCACCATCAACCGCTGCGAGTTCGGCTTGGTAGTCACGCAGGCACTCCTCGATGGCATCGGTCGCGAGTCCCACATCGGTGGTCAAGCGATGGGCGAGTTCGGGAAGTATTTCCGAGACCCGCTGTGGATCGAACCATACATGCGGATCCCCAGCGCCCGTGTGGTCATCTTCTTCGTCGACATCATTTTCGGAATCGTCGCTGTGATGTTCGCTCAACTCCGACGAGAAGGAGATCGCTTCAGCGTGCTCGGCGGCTTCGAACACGGGGGTGCCGGAGTCCTCAACTGCTGCCAAGGTATCTTCGAGGCGTTCTTCCAGGTCAAGGCCGTTGGCCACCACTAGGGCGGCGTTCTCCATGCGCTCACGGTCTTGAAGCGACGGCTCAAACCCGTGGGGATCACCGCCGACCGGGATAATCGTCTCCACATCAACGATTCCGCCACAAGCCACGTTCGAAACGATGTCTGACCAGATACCAGTTGTCGCTAGAACCGTAGGAACAGTAGCGACGGCATCACCCGACGATTCCCCATCCGATGAGTCATCTGCGCATCCAGCTATCACTAGAGCCAGCCCCGTGATCACCAATATGGTTCGCAGTAGTTGCCGACTCGCTAGGAGTGGTCGAGAGTCGTCAGCTACGAGTCTGATACGCACGACTATGATCCCTTCTTGGAGTTGATGACCTCGCAATAATGATAATGGGTCTCATTTAGATTTCAAACCCCTGATGGAAAAGCCAACAGCAACCCGACCCGACGACCAGTCCTTTAAACATCATGCTTTTGTGCACAAGCGACTCTCCAACGACAACCACCGCTATACAACCGGGCGCCACCGTCTTGTCGATGCATTAGCTGGATCGAGCCAACCGCTCACGCTGCCCGACATCGTCGCAATCGCGCCCGATCTGGCCTCCAGTTCCGTCTACCGCAACCTTGAAGTCCTAGAGCGATGCGGTATTGTCAATCGCATAACCAGCGGCGGCGGCCATGCCCACTTCGAATTGGCCGAGCCATTGCTCTCACACCACCATCACCTCGTATGCGTTAACTGCGGCGTTATCGAAGATGTCCGTCTCGACGATGCAATCGAGGAGTTGCTGGATCAGAACCTCAACCTGGTCGCTACCCGCGCCAGTTTCAAGCCCCTTCATCACAGCCTTGACCTTCACGGTCACTGTGAAAAATGCGAGGGTCTCGTCTGAAAGTTGGACCGCTGACGGCTCGTCACCACCACTGAGGTGTAGTCCGAACCTTGCTTCTTTCTGAATCAACTGGGCATACTGGAATCAAGGTTGGTAGCCCATCAATACCCCGGTTAGGAATGCCATGGCTCGCAGACTGCGTAGACGCAGGGCTCGATCCGCCCCAGGCGACAGCAGCAACCAGAACAACGGGCAGGACCATCACGATCTGAGAGAGGCATCGCGACGCGTCCTTGTCGGCGCGCTCGCGATCACAGGCCTCTTCATGGTCGTCGAGGTCCTAGGAGGCCTGATCTCGGGAAGCCTGGCGCTGATCGCCGACGCGGGCCACATGCTTACCGACAGCGCTTCCATCGCTTTGGCGCTCTTCGCCATCCGGCTGGCCAAACGGCCAGCCTCGGCCAAGCGCACCTACGGCAGCAACCGCGCCGAGATTCTGGCGGCCGGGGTCAACGTCGTGTCGTTATGGCTGATCTCGGGCTGGATCATGTGGGAGGCGATCAACCGCTTAAATAGCTGGCGAGAAACGGAGGTCGAAGGAGCCACCGTTCTCGTCGTCGGCGGCATCGGTATGTTCGTGAACATCGCCGTGGCTCATATGCTGCGCGGCCCATCAAAACAAAGCATCAACGTCAAGGGCGCTCTGCAACACGTCATGGCCGACATCATGGGCTCGGTCGGCGTCCTGCTCTCAGGAATCATCATCTTGGTGTGGCGTGAGGTTGAGTGGATTGTCATCGTCGACCCGATCATCAGCGTCTTGATCGTGCTGCTAATCCTCATCGGTTCTTGGAATCTCGCCAAGACGGTGCTTGCCGTGTTGATGGAGGGCGTACCGGAGGATCTTGATTTGCACAAGCTGCGCTCGGACATGGAGAACGTGCCGGGTGTGGATGCGATTCACGATGTCCATGCATGGACGGTGACATCAGGTTTCGTGTCGCTGACGGCTCATGTTCTCATCGACCCCGACCGGCCCCGCGATCAAGAGGAACTGCTGGTTGAGATCCGGTGCATCGCTGAGCAGGAACACGGAATCACACACACAACCTTCCAATTCGAATCTTTCGGTACTGACTGTGCTGAGGACAGCTGCGGTGCGGACTTTCTGCCGAGCAGAACGGGCCGGAGAAGCCGTCGGTTTTCCTCTGCACAGCCCAACTAGTCTGACTGCGTGAAGATGGCCGTGAAAGTTGAGAACCTGACCGTTCGATTCGACGACTTCAACGCGCTCGACGATGTCACCCACAGGTTCGAACCCGGCACATCCACCGCGGTCATGGGAGTCAACGGCTCGGGCAAGACCACAATGCTGGAGAGCATCGCTGGATTGATACACCCCACCTCCGGACAGATCGATGGCGTACCCGACCGGCTTGCATACGTCTGCCAACACCTGCCCGCCACCTGGATGCCTCTCACCCCCAACGAAGTGTTAGCAATGGGCAGATATCGCGAGCGGGGCCTAACCGGCCGGCTCAAGGCCGCTGACCGAGCAGCCATGCACGCCGCCGGCGAGCGCCTCAACATCAACCATCTCTTGAATCACAGTTTCGGCGAACTCAGCGGTGGACAACAGCAGCGGGTGAGGATTGCCCAAGTGCTGGCCTCCGAACCCGAAATACTCCTGCTGGATGAGCCAATAACAGGACTGGACATCCCAAGCCAAGACCGGATCCTTTCGGTGATCGAAGATTATTCTCGTCAAGGAGCGGTAGTGATCATCACCACACACCACCTTGACGAAGCCCGGCACTGTGATTCTGTGATGTTGCTTGCCAACAGGCTCATCGGGGCTGGCAGCCCACAAGAAATGCTCACCGAGGAGCGTCTCAGGGAGGCTTTCGGCGAACGTCTACTGGGAGACCACCGAGATCACAAACACGATCAGGGCATGCTCGTGCTGGACGACCACGGGCATCACGGCCAGCAAGGACACGATCACACTGACACGGGTCCTACTCGGGGTTTTGGCAGGACTCAGAGAGAGCAGCATTAGCTTCGCTTGCGACGCCTAACAACGCCTCGGCAACAGCCTCACGCACTAAAGGCGTTGGCACACTGCCCGACGGGAACTCCGGAGGGATGAAATTGACGGTCACAATCCACGAAGTGTCAAGCTTGCGGGCAACATCAACGAGTTCGTCAACACGATCAAGCGGAATGTCAGTCTTGACATGGGCAGAGATGATTCCAGTCAACGAAACGAAATTGGCGAACACATCTGGGATCGACACCTGGTCGATCAAGGCTTCGACGACGCAACGTTGCCGATTCATGCGGTGATAATCAGAGGATTGGGTTCTGGCCCTCACATAAGCCAGAGCGGTCAAACCATTGAAGCGATAGTTCCCAGGTTCGACCACGATGTCCATTGGTTCGCCGCCGAGTACGGCGGGCTTTAGTCGGTCGTTGATCTCTTCGGTGACGTGGAGGTCGACACCGCCGAACAAGTCGACGACCTCGATAAAGCCCACCATGTCGATCAGCACGTAATACTGCACCGGTATGCCCGTGAGTTGAGCAATGGCGGACTTGATGGCGTGACCCGCAGGGTCGCTTACATCCGGAAAAATATCTGGGTAACTCAAACCGAGGGAATAGACCTCGTTGGCAATACCCATATAGCCATCAGGCCACTGCTCGGCCGCGGGTGTGCCTTCAGGGAATGTGAGGTCTCTCCAGTTACGAGGGATGTTGAAAGCTGCCGCGTCGCCGGTGTCCACATCAATGGAAATCAAAATGATCGTGTCCGTTCGCACTCCAACGCGGTCAAATCCGCTATCACCGCCAAGCAACGCGATGGTGAGGCGTTCGTCTCCATCCCAAGTCTCTCTCGGCACGGTTGTCTCCGGAGGAATCGACGAAGAACCCGGCTCGGAACCCTGATCGGTAGAACCATGCGCAAGCGAATCTTTTTCGGATGGCTCCTCCGTATCGACAAGCGGAGTCGGAGTTGCGGTCACGGTCGTTGTTGCACTGAAGACGTCGTGCAACAGATCGAGCTGAGCAACCGCGTAGCGAACGACGAAGAAGTGCGGCACGGCAATGAAGGCGACCAAAACAACAAACGTCGCAGCCGCAATCGCTCGGTGAGTCCGACGGGATCGAACTCGGGGTTGAGGCCAGCCGTGCGCAACCATGTAAGCATCAACCGCAACCCAAATTCGAAATACCAGAGACAGTGCCGCAACAACAATGGCGATCCACAAAGGTGACCGAGCAAAAGTCCAGGTGAGCAAGGTTGATTTACTGCGCGTGGCAACATAGGCAACCAACGCGCCGCTAAGTGCGAGTGAGCTCAGTAGCAGTATCAAAGCGCGGCGGTTGCGATGCCCAAAATGTCCGAGACCGGGCCAAATCACCGAAAGCGCCGCAGCAACCAACGGGTGAGGGCCTCGGATCCGCACAATCAGCCGTTCGCTCGACTCACCTGCACACTCTCAGCTTGTCATTGAATCGCGAAGCCCGGGAAGAAGGGTTGCAACCAGGCCGTCGACGTGCGCGTCAATCAGCGCAGGATCGGAAGGATCGGCGTCGGTCAAGAGTTCCAACTCCAACCGAACCGTATAGGGCAACGAGACCGCTCCCATAAGCACATGATGAAAGAGTCTGACATCGATCGGGGCCGCGACACCAAGATCTTGTAGCTGTGTCCATTGAGCAGCCAACGTTAAATATCTCGGGCGGATGTGCCTGTCAACGAGCCACTCCAACCGCTCCGAGACGGCAGTCGCCTCTTTAACCATGATCTGGTTGAGCTGCGGGCGTTCAGCGCAAAACTCAACAAATCTTCGCAGGAAGAGCGCAAAGTTTCGCGCCGGATCGGCGTCAGGATCGAAGTAACCGAGGGCCCCGTCAAGTTGGGAGAATAGGTGGTCCATTGCGGCTCGCCACAACTCCGCTTTCGACGAGAAGTGGTAGTTGATTTGGGGCTGGTGCGCGTCGGCTCTTTTGGCAATTGAGATCGTCGAAGCGCCTTCGAAACCATTTTCCGCAAACTCGGCGATAGCCGCTTCCAGCAGCAGATCACGGATATCTGCACGATCCCGTCGCAGCCGACTAGCCATAACGAAACATTACCCGGCTATTCGTGCTCTTCGACTGCTCGACAATGCCACCGGGATGTCGATTCCCAAGAGTTCTGTGATCCGGGTTTTCATTCCACGCCTGCCTACCGATCGTCTGTTTCTCTCTCTAGGGGTTGGCGATTGCAGCGAAGACCTGGCTGGGATCGAGATCTGATGACCCAAGATGTCTCATTCGCGCCACGAAACGCGCGTAGTCCCACATCAGGTGTTCACCCTCGCGCCAGCGACGAACCTCGAGGTTCATCCCCTTGGGGCGCAGCACATGCACACCGTCTTCGTAGCTCGCCGCGACATTGATCTCGGTTCTCTTGTCGAACTCGGCCACATCATGGACCCCGTTTTCGAGCGTGCCGTCGCAGCGCATGTCGTGAACCACCCCCCCACCGATCACAACTAGTCGATCACCGGCCTGCTCGACCCGAGTAACACCTCCTACCGACGGGTGGTCGGGTACGACCTGATCGTTGACCGTCACCTCAATCGTCTGCCAGAAACCATCAAGGTCCGGTGCGCCCTCGGGGCGAGGTTCACGGCAACCAACGAGGATCGGGGCCGGCCATTCGGTCCAGCCACCGAGGGGTGTCTTGGCTACGGGTATCGAGTCAATTGTGGGACTGGTCGGACTGTTCATCGGTTGTGACCTTTTGGAATGAGTCTAGAGACTCAGCTGGACGATATTATGCTAGTTTAACTGGCACTACATGAGAATTGCCAACAGCACGATACGCAGCGAGTCCTCAGTCTCAGCGACGGTCAGTTGACGGTGACGGCGGAGAAAATCGATCGATTCGAGTTGAGTAATCACGTCTCCGGCGGACAGCACAGCCACTCGATCAGACCGCTTGCGTTCATTCAATTCGGGGGCGAACTGAAGCTCGAATTGAACACGGAAATCGTTGCGGGTCGCCGCCAGTTCGTCGCGGATGCGTGAACTCAGCGCTGCGTTGGCGACCGTCGCTCGATACACCGGGCCAATGCTTTCGTAGAGGCGCATCCGCATCGCTATGAAATCATCGACCCGAGCGGGAAGCGGTCCCTGGCCGATCGACGAAAGATGGGCATCATCAGCGATGACCTCGCGGTTGCGTTTAATGACTGCTTCAAGCAACTCTCCTGGGTCAGCGAAGTACCGATACAGCGAGCGCAACGACAGCCCGGACCGTTTCGCGGCTTGCTCGATGGTGGGGAACAGCGACTCTTCGGCAAACATCTCAATCACCACGTCGAGCACATTGTCTATGTTGCGTTCCCGTCGAGCGGCACGCCCGTCGATTGGGGTCTGGATTTCACCGCTGTCTGTCATCGCGCCACGACCGTAGCAAGCGGACGCTCACCTGCGTCTCCCAACCAACCCATCAGTGTCTCTGTGTACTGCTCCGGCAGGTCTTCTTGGACAAAGTGGCCACCTCCCTCAAGGATCGTGTGGGGTTGGCCGTTGGCTCCAGGGATGCGGTCAACAATCGGGTTCCACCCGTCGGGGGCCACCGGATCCTTGTCGCTGAAGATAGTGAGCACAGGCTTGGTGAAGGTGTCGAGAACCTTCCAGGCCTCATAGTTGTCGGGGTACATCGGATTGTCGGCGCGGGTCGGTAACAACTGTGTGAAGGCGCGACTGCCGACCGTCAGATTCTGCTCTGGGTATGGCGCTTGGTAAGCCGATTCGAGTTCGGGCGCAGGTTGGGAGGCCATGACCATTCCAAGCAGAGTCCAAGGCTCCCACTTCGGGGCTACCGCCGCGAATGCCTGGAAGTCGGCCAGCGGACCCGAAGCTTCGATGACTTCGGGCAACGGTGCAGTAACGTCACGCCACGGCAGTCCGGTGTTGGAGATGACCATGCGCCCGACTCGTTCGGGCTGCTCAGCGGCGAGGCGCATCCCGATTATCCCACCCCAGTCGTGTAGCACGAATGAGATATCGGTGAGGCCGAGCTGGTCGAACAACGCAGCGCGCATCCAGCCGACATGGCGTGCGACGCTGTAGTCGGACATCTCAGACGGTTTGTCGGACAGACCCATCCCAACCAGATCTGGAGCGATCGCCCGGTACCCGGCGTCAACCGCTGCCGCGATCTGGTGCCGCCACAGGTACGACCACGAGGGGTTGCCATGGAGGAACACCACGGCTGGAGCGGATCGGTCACCGGCATCGACCATATGGATTCTCAGGTCTTGCCCGTCGCCAGCCGGGACTGACACGTAGCGGCGGCTTCCCGGATAGTCGACCAAGTGGTCAGCCGCGTCATCTGGTGTTTGAAGAATGTGCATGGTCGGTCTGAGTATCCTGTATTGGCTTTGAAATACCGCTTCAACCTACTGTATTGCGCCTCAGACTAGCAATAGTTGTGCTCAGTTGTTAGGATCCGCCCATGGATTTCGAGGTCAACCGCGAGAATTTCAGAGACACCCGGATCATCGACAAACCCGCGGCTGAACTAGCAGAAGGCCAGATTCGCCTCGCCGTCGAACGGTTCGCATTCACCACCAACAACGTCACCTACGCAGTGGCTGGCGACATGCTCGACTACTGGGGGTTCTTCCCCACCGAAACCCCATGGGGACGGCTCCCGGCCATGGGACTCGGCTCGGTGGTCGAAACGTCCAACCCTGAAATACCCCTCGGCGGGCGGTTCTTCGGCTTCTACCCAATGTCTGACCAGCTTGTCATCAACGCTCAGCCGCGACGAAGCGGGTTCCGCGATATCGGCGCGCATCGCGCCAACCACGCCAGCACCTACACCGAGTTCATCGATGTCGACAGCGACCCGACGTTTCGGAGCGACCAAGTCGATGAGTATCTGCTGCTGCGCGGTCTGTTCATGACTTCGTTCCTCATTGACGACTACCTCGCCGATCACGAATTCCACGGTGCTTCCCAGACCCTCGTCACCAGCGCCTCATCAAAGACCTCGATCTGCCTCGCTGACTGTCTGGCCCGCCGCGGCCACAACTGCGTCGGACTCACGTCGTCCCGCAACCGTACGTTCGTCGAGAGCCTCCGCATGTACGGGCAGGTGATCACCTACGGCGAGATCGGCCACCTTGACGCCTCAATCACCTCGGGTCTGGTCGACACCGCCGGCAGCGGCACGGTCCGCTCGGCGGTACACACACACTTCGCGGACAACCTTGCCTGCTCGCTGACGGTCGGGGCCACTCACTGGGAGGATCCGGGCGGCTCGGCTGAGGATCTTGCGGGACCAAAGCCCGAGTTTTTTTTCGCTCCAGGCCAGGTAACGAAGCGGAACCAAGAGTGGGGGGCAGCTGAGTTGACCTCGCGCATCGCCCGTTCGTTCCACAGTCTCCTAGACACCACGGACCGCTGGCTCACTGTCACTCATCGAACCGGCCCCAATGAGATCATCGCCGTCTATCAGAACCTCCTAGAGGGCCAGGCCGACCCGGCGATCGGGTACATCGTCTCGATGTCGGATTCGCTGCGCGAGACCCAGTTGGTGTGAGTCCGCGGTGACCGAGCGGCCCGAGACGGACACTTAGTTCGCTCTCATGTTGGCGGCGCAAGAACGTGGGCACCGTATCTGGCATTGCGACGCATCGCAGGTGCTTGGCCTGATTAGTCGACTTTGAGGACGACTTTGCCGAAAGTTTTGTTGGATTCGATCAGTTCGTGAGCCCGCTCGGTCTCGGCAATGGGGATCACCTCGTCGATGATGGGACCGATCTCACCCGATTCGATAAGCGGCCAGACCCGTTCGCGAAGCGCCGACATGATCACAGCTTTCGCAGCCACCGGCCTGGCTCGCAGTGTTGAACCGATCACTCGCAGTCGTTTCATCATCAACAGCCCAAGCGAGATTTCTGCGCTGGCGCCGCCCATCAAGCCGATCAGCACCAGCCGACCGTCGATGGCGAGACTTCCGATGTTGTCGTTGAGATAGCTAGCACCCACCGGATCGAGGATTACGTCGAAGCCGTTGCCATCGGTCCAGCTCTTGACGTGATCGACGAAGCTCCCTGAATGTCGATTGCAGCCTCGGGACGCGCCTAGCGTTACGCACCGCTCGATCTTGCCATCAGCGCCAGCCGTTACGAAAACGGGGTTGCCGAAGGCCCTGCACAATTGAATAGCGGCGGTGCCCACACCACTCGCTCCGGCATGCAACAAGACTCGTTCGCCGGGAGCCAAGGCTGCTTCCATGTAGAGATTCAGATAAGCGGTGGCGAAGGCCTCGGGCAGCGCTGCGGCCTCAACAAACGACAAACCGGCAGGGACCGGGACAACCTGCGGGGCCGGGACTACGACTTCTTCGGCATAACCGCCTCCGGCGAGAAGGGCACAAACTTCATCGCCGATCTCAAAGCCAGACACACCTGGGGTGATCTCGGACACCACGCCCGAACACTCCAGTCCGAGAATCGGACTGGCACCGGGCGGCGCTGGATAGACCCCCGCTCGTTGCGCCAAATCAGCCCGATTCACGGCGCTGGCTTTGACCTCAATGCGGACCTCCCCATCCCCCAACGACGGACTCGGTGTGTCGCTCCACACCAGTTGGTCGCCTTGGATCTCGATCGCCTTCATGTCGTTTCCAAACTGGGCGGAGACACGGCCAGAGCCTCCGATACTACTCCGGCATGGCGCCTCAGGTCCCACACAGCCACCACCACATCCGCAGTACCTAGTCCCAAAGCGCTGGCGAGGTGGATCGCGTCGGCTCCGCGAAGGCCGTGTTGCTTGGCCAGCCGACCAGCCGCCATTTGCACAGGGTGAGTGAGTTCAACGGGGCGAATCGCCGCCCAATAGTGCTCCCAGTCTTGTTCGCAGCGAGTAAGACTGGCCTGGTCCAAGTCGTGGTTGCGTCCAGCCGCGGCCAATGCTGCGCACACCTCTGGATAGGAGAGACGGCTCGAGACCGCAGCATCGCACCCGTCCCAGAGAGCGGCAACAATATCGCTCCCAGACTCCTCAACCAGCAGCTTGACAAGCGCGCTGGAGTCGAAATAGACGATGGCCAAGCGATCAGTCCCGCTGCTCGGAAACTAGGTCTGAGACCGACTGGCGGGACCGCGGCCGCGCGCGACCGGTAGCCACGGGCCGGTTTTGAGAAGAAGGCTTGGAGATTTTTCCCTGCTGGACCAGTGACTCGATTATCGCGGTGGTTTCCAAGCCGATGATCTTTGCCACCGGGATTCCTCTCTCGGTGACCACAACCTCTTCACCGTCTCTCGCCTGATCCAACCAGTGCCTCAAATGGGCTCGCAAATCAGTGACCGCTACATCCATAACGGTAAGTGTACAACTACTGAACAGCAATTTGTACGTTAAATGTCGGTCCTTGTCGGTGACGCTTCGGGTTCGGGGCGGAAACCGGGGCGACCGGCTGCGAGCCATCCGTCGAAGGCGGCTTCTTGGCCCAGATCGGCGCCAGCGCTACTCGATGCCTCATAGCGATAATTCAGGAAGTCGCAGTATCCCTGCAGCACATTGTCATCCCCCGCCTGAACTTGGATTCGACGGATTGCCGGCTCCCACCGTTCGGCTCGCCAGCGGATCGCAGCCAACACCAGATCACCGCTTTTCTCGCTGCTGCGGCCTGCTGATAAGTGATAGATGTCGCTGAGCAGGTGCCGAGCCTGCCACTCCGACGCCTCAATTCCAGTTATTTCCCGCAAGCGACGCGTGTTGTGGTTCCGGGGGCCGACGCTGGGCCGCATCCGCAGCCGGGTGCCTCCATCGGTGGAGGTGAGGTCGACTTCGTCGACCGTAAACCCGAGTTCGTTGAGGTGCCGAATCCGTTCGGTGATGCGATAGCGCTCGTCTGTGCCGATCACGGTCTCACTGGTTGTCTCGTCCCACAACCATTCGTACCAACGAGCTATTTCTTCACCAAGGTCGGTATCAGCGTCATCAATACCAACCCCTCGTGAAGCCGCTATGTCGGCCATACCACCTGCCACGTTGATTGTCATGATGTCGATGTCGTGGAGGCGTTGACCGTCGCTGAGTTCGGGGTGCAGTTCAGCGGTTTCGGCATCAACCATCAGAGCCTCGATAGCCATTGCGTCGTACTTGAAGAGAACGTTCGACAGCGAACAGTCACCCCAGAAACAACCAGCCAGATGCAATTCGACGAGCAGCCCGGCGAAAGCAGCCAGCATCTGTCGGCGCCGTTCACCGAAACCAGTTCCTTCGAGCAACTCCCGGTATGAAAACGAGAAGTCGACATATCTCGTTATCAGAGCAGCCGAACGTTCCGCTCCAGGGTCATCCCAGCGGTCCTCAACCAAGCCCACCGCACTGACCGACGGTCCCTCCAGCCGCTCAAGTGCGCGAAGCACCTGGTAGTCGTTGCGCGCCGCTTTGTGGGGCAGTTCCTTGATCGCATACAGGCCTTCGTCGTAGGTGACGAACCTGACCTCGTGACGCGAGATCCCCTTCGGCAGCGTCACCAGCCGAGGACTGTCCCAATCGACGACGGACTGCTCCCAGGCGAGATCCAAGAAGTCTGGATGCCCCGGACGAACTGTAATTGTCGGCTCAGTCAACCCAACCAGGCTAGCGGTGGGCGGGGGCCATGTAGAACCAGAACGGGAACGGTGCGTCCTGCTCCTTCAGTTGTGTGCGCGCCGCCATCATGGTCTTGCCGGCTTCGGTCTCGGTGTAGAACCAGGCTTCGACCGCACGCCCTCCTGGCGCCGGCCCTGTCGCTAGCTCAAGGGCTGCTTCGGTGTAGTAGGCCCGTATGTCGTGACAGACCGCGATCGTGTTCTTGCCCGGTAGCGGAGTTTCCTTCCACGACGAACCTTCGGCCCACTGGGCCAGGACGTCGAGTGCATCGACAACTGTGTCGGCGTCAATGGCGCGGCCGACCGAGGTGACACCCCGAGCGTCGAATGACCGGTCATAGGCCGCTCGCAGACCCTGGGCTTCATCAACCGCGGGCGGAAGCGTTGCATCGAAGCGCGGCGGGATCGAGCACGCCAAAGGTGTTTCCTCGGATTCGATCACCAGCGGATGGGTCTCGAGTACAGGTTCGTTCGAGTCGAGCAATGCCAAGGCGCGGTTCAAGACATCAAGCTGCAACTCAACGTCGTCGGGACGACCCAGCGGACGGCCCAGCGGGAACTCGCAGTAGAGCGTGCGCGGGGGCATCATCCGCTCGGCTACCTCCTTCATCGAAGCGAGCACAATGGTCGACAAACCAGCGGCTTCGAAGACATGGGCGAGCGCACTCACGGTACGCGTGCACTCCGGTCAAACCGGCGTTAGCACCACCACATCGACCGCATCGGCCAACATCTCCTTCGCACATGCGGGGCCGGTGTCGAGACGCAGTTCGCTGACTGTCTCAGGTTGATTGCCGGCAAAGGCGAAATGCCGTGGCGCGACATCACCGATGACACCCTGAGCGGCCAATTCCTCCAACCGGTCGATCGGATACACGACATTGAGGTCGAGTTGAAAGCCTGTGTGGTCGAAGTTGGGACTCCAGTGGCCCATGACGATGTTGCGGTCAGCACGGTCAAGCGCCCGAAAGCCTGTGTCGGCCACAGCGAAGCGATCCTGATCGGGCCGGTGCAGCGCTGCCGAGGTCACGATCGCAACACGGGCTTCGGCAAGAGGCTTGTTGAGTTTCCTGAACGCTGGGTCGTCGAACGTCGGGACCGGCTGCTGCCCCCCGTACGCCCGCATTGTGGCATCTCCACCAGTCATGATGTCAGTCCTCCTAGGTCAACCGTGACTCGTAACCAGCCACCGGTGGCATCATTTGCCAGTTGAACACGCATAACTTAGTCCGAGATCTGCGCCTCAGCAACGCAAGCTGAACTAGCTACTGTGAAGCTGACATATACAAAGCGATATATTATGCTATCAATTATGGAACCGGCAGAACTCCTTCGGGCGGCGCGGCAGCGTCACGGTCTGAGTCAGGCGGTGCTGGCTGCACGCGCCGGCACCAGCCAACCGGTGATCTCCGCCTACGAGCATGGGCGGCGAGACCCTACGACTCGCACACTGCGACGGCTCATCACAGCAGCGGGCGACCGTTTAGAACTCCAACTCGCATCCCAGCCGCCAGACATCCCCCCACCGTCATGCCCCGAAGAGCACGCCAGCCGACTCGTGGATGTGCTCCTCCTTGCCGACGCCATCGGACATCACAGACGCGCCTCACTCGCCTATCCCCGAATCGACTCGTCGTGACCCGCTTGTCGCTGCCCGACAAGATCCTCGCAATTGATCGTGCCCTGACAGCAATACCACACGCTTTCGGTGGCGCGATCTCGCTCGCCTATCACGCCGAGCCGAGAGCCACGATCGCCATCGATGTGAACGTTTTCGTATCCGTAGAGCGAGCCGCAGAGGTATTCGAGCCACTTAGCCAACTCGGAGTCGACACCGACACCGTAGCCGAGACGCTGGCCCGCGACGGCCAGGCGCGGAACATGTGGGACAACACACCAATCGACCTCTTCTTCTCCTACGACCCCTTTCACGCCGCCGCGGAAGCCGCAACCGTCACTGTGCCTTTCGCCGATCACACGATTCGCGTGCTCTCCGCCACCCACCTCAGCGTCTGCAAGGCGGTGTTCGATCGACCCAAGGACTGGATCGATATCGAAGCCATGATCGCGCTCGGAACCCACATCGACACCGCAGAGGCGCTGCGCTGGGTCGGACGGATCACAGGTGACGAAGACCACCGGTTCGACCGCCTCGCCGCGCTACTCAGTACCTGAATCCTGACCTACGCCGGCTCTAGGGTCGGGGTTCTGCGGGGGCAGCGAGCACTAGAGATGACCACTCACCGCTGGTTCGGCGTTCGACTTCGACGAGAGGATTGAGGAAGTCGACAACCTGAGAGCACTGCGAAGGCGAGATGCCACCCACCGCGAGCCACCCGCCCGGCGACACATGCGAGACCAGTTCCGAGGCGAGTTCGACGATCCCTGCTCGGGCAATGTTCGCGACCACGACATCGAACGTGCCGTCGATCTCGCCAAGAGCAGCGAGCGATGCTTGGATCCGACCGCCCATGGCGTTGATTCCAGCATTGCGTTTTGTCGCTTCCACGGCATCGGGCTTGACATCGACCGCCACCACGTTTGCCGCACCAAGCTTGAGCGCGCAGAGTCCTAGAATTCCGCTTCCACAGCCAACGTCCAGGACCCGCTCGCCGCCAGCGATCCGCTCCACCAGTGCTTCGATGACTTGCCAGGTCGTGGCATGATGACCGCTTCCGAAACCACCCGAACCGAGCTCGACCAACCCCACAAGATCGCTGCGGTCGTGCTCTGAGAAGGCGTGGCAGACGCTGAGTCGTCCGCCAAATGTCAGCGGGCGAGTATCTCGAAACCACGCCTGCAGCGCAGCGCCACCGTTTGGCCTCGTAACCGCCATCGCGCCCTCATCTCGAAGCGACTCGACAAGGCCCGCCTCGCTCTGCTCGTTATCCACGACGGCCAACACAACCCGTCGGATGCCTCCGGGTGCCACAACATCGCACGCCGGCGCACCGAGCGTTCGCAGTCGGTCACACATCCCGACAAGCTCAGCTTCGCTGGTCGCAACCGCGATCATAAAGGTGCGAGCACCACATCGTCAGGGCCGATGATGACAACTACCATTGACCGTCGATACTTTCCTCACTGCTGTAGTAGGCGCAGCTGCCAATGGCCACTTTCTCATCAGGTGCGCGTACCTCCAGAGCGAAGTGCCAGTACCTGACCAGTGTGTTTGCTGCATTCGGCGATGTCAACTACCTCCCCGGCAGAGAGTTCGACTCGCACCCTGCAGTGACCCGAACGCCGCGCGCAGGCCAGCTTCCTCACGCACGGGCCAGGCAAGGACAACTTTGTGCAGAGATAGGATGCAGCATGGGGTCATCAGCCGTGCCCAAGAGCTCGCCACAGCCGGAGACTTCCGCCTGGCATGCGAACTCATAGAGCTGGCCACGACTGCCGAGCCGGAGTCGGTCGCGGCACACGGCGCCCGCGCGGAGATCTACATGGCCCGACGGGCCGCGTAAGCGAGCGTTCAAAGACTGTTACGGTCCAGCCATGAGATCGAAAACGATTGCCGGGGGTTGGGACCCCGATCCGTCTTTATCGATGTCGCTGCAGGCCGACGCCTACACGCTGCCCGAGTGGTTCGAGACCGACCAGCAGCAGATCATCAGCCGGTCGTGGCAGTGGCTCTGCCACGGCGAGAAATTGCGGAATCCCGGCAACTACGTAGCCGATGAGGTCGCCGGGATGCCCATCGTCGCCGTGCGCGATGCCAGCGGCGAACTCCGCGCCTTCTTCAACGTGTGCAAGCATCGGGCCCATCATGTTCTCGCTGGCGAGGGCACGACGAGCAATATCGTGTGCCCTTATCACGGGTGGTCCTATGATCTCGGCGGAACTCTCCAGTCCGCCCGGCACACGAAGAACCTCGTCGATTTCGAGGTCGGTTCGATCTGCCTCGACCAGGTGCAGGTCGAGGAACTCGGAGGGTTCGTCTACGTCAACCTCGACCCGGCCGCGGCGCCGCTGGCGCAGGCTTCGGGCCAACTCGCAGAAGAGATTGCGCACTGGGCCCCCGATGTCGAACAGCTCACCTTCGCCCACCGTCTGGAATACACGATCAACTCCAACTGGAAGAACGTCGTCGACAACTTCCTCGAGTGCTACCACTGCCACGTCGCCCACAAGGACTTCATCTCGCTGGTCGACATGGACACCTACAAGGTCACGACGCACGGCATCTACTCAAGCCACATGGCCCAGGCCGGCAGGACCGAGAACAACGCGTACGACGTGTCGGAGGCGACGGTCACCGACCACGCCGTTTGGTGGGTCTGGCCCAACACCTGCATCATGCGTTACCCCGGGCGAGGGAATATGAGCATTCTCAAGATCATCCCGGTATCGGAGAACGTCACGTTCCAGACCTGCGATTTATTCCTTGAGTCGGATGAGCCGAATGAAGCAGAGCTTGAATCGATCCGCTACCTCGACCAGGTCCTCCAGGTCGAAGACATCAACTTGGTCGAAAGCGTGCAGCGCGGGATGCAGACACCGGCCTTCACCCAAGGGCGCATCGTGAACGATCCGTTGGGCTCGGGGTTGTCCGAGCATGCACTGCACCATTTCCACAGCCTCGTACTCGACGCCTACCAAGCAGCAACGCAATAACAGGAACCGTCGCGTAGAGGCTCAGGTTTTGAGCAGGTCGGTGAGGGAATCGACCCAAGTGTCGTCGATTCGCTGGATGGCGCCGATCTTGGTGTCGTCTTTGGTCCACCATGTGAGATCGCGGGCCCACTTGAACTTGAACATCCATCGTTTGGTGACCGGGAACATGCACGCTGCGACGATGTCGAAAGCGTCGTAGGCGTACTTCCGTCCTGCACCCGAGTCGCGCGTCTTCTGGGTCTCAACCTTGGCGTCGCCGTCCTTGTAGGTCTCGCTGAGAGCGTTCTTGCACTCGATCGTTAGTTCGCGTCCGTCGTCGAGCCAGATCCGGAAGTCCGGCATTCCGTCCTGGTCGATCGACTCGTAGGCGGCGATGCACTGATCACCATCGAGGAAGTTGCCTAGGTGGTGTTCTGCAATGCTTCCCCGCACTGCGACGCCGAGACGGAAGTTCGACTCGATGATGTCGAGGATGGTGGCTGCACTGACACCGTAGAGAGTCTCAAGGTCGTGGCGACCGATTCTGCCGTGAAGGAAGTGTTCAGCGAGGCTGAGCCGCAGACCCGTGTCGAACCCCAGGCTCGTTGCGAGCGCCTCGAAACGGGCGTAGTCGAGCAAGCGATCAGGACGGAAACCAACCATGGATTCGAGACCGTCCCAACCCTCGCCCTGGGGTGTGCGCGGTCTTGTCTTCTCCCTCGCCCACCAGGCCCAGCCAGTGCTCATCACGGCCTCCGCGTTTGCGTCCCGGTAGTAACCCGAGATTCCCATCGGAAGCTGCGCGTAGACGAGGGGATCCAGACCGACGATGATTCCCGTCTCGGGGTCGATGGCGAGTATCAGAGTGGTGTCCACCCCAGCGGGATCGTGGCCGACCGGGTTCAATTCAAGGCGAACTCGTTCTGGGTCGCCGTACCGGATCTGGAAGCGGTGTTCTGTGGCTGGTCGGTTCTTGGTGGCTCTTCTCGTTGTGGTGAATGGATACACGACGAGGCCGAAGTGATGGTTGTCGCTGTCTTCAGCACCGATGAAGATCGGTGCCAGCTTCTTGGCCGGGAAGGAGCATGAGACCACCCGTCCTCCCCCGTCCTTAATTCCTTTGAGCAACAGGTCCACGACGGGTTCGCGGGACTTGGAGATGCGGTACAGCTTGGGGAGGTAGCTGCGGCCAGCCAGATCCGTCACGGCCCGTTCCTCAGTTCAGCCGCGCTAGCACTCAGCCGCAACGACTCGAGCGACTCGCTCCGAAAATAGTGGAGGCACCGAGTTCCCGATCTGAGCCTGCACTGATGCTCGCTTGCCGACGAACGCGAAGTCGTCCGGGAACGTGAAGAGCCTACGAAGCTCCGGGACACGAAGGCGACGGTTGTCCCAGTGGAACGGACCGACGTTGGGACCGGGCTGAGCCTGGATCGTCGGTGACGGCCTGCCGGGATCAAGCTTCAACAGGAACGACCAATACCGCGACCGCCATTCAAAGATCGGCGCTGGGTGACCACGCTTCTCCGTGAAATAGAGGTAGTTGTCACCAGGCGGGACCTCAGGCAGGAGATGGCTCCAACGCCCTCGCACCACCTCCTGGGGCTCGGAGTCGGTGATCAACCCGGCGAGCGCCTCGCCAGCCGTGACGTGGGGCAGAGGCCCACCGGTCGTAGCTCGTCGTTCCCATGGTCCGTGGTGAGTCGGATCCGGCGGATCAGGCAGTGTGTCTCGCTTACGACAGCCCACGACGCACAGACGAGGACGGGCCTGGGGCACTCCGTAGTCGGCCGTGTTCAACACTTGCCACCAAAACCGGTATCCCGCCGCCTCGATCTCTGCCAGTAAGCGGGTGAACGCCGGCCTGCTCGCCTTGTTGTTGAAGGTCAGCGCATACACGTTCTCAAAAATGAAGTAGCGGGGCCTTGCCTCGGCGAGCACACGGGTATAGGCCTGCAGAAGACTCGCTGCGGGGTCAACTCCATCACGCTTCCAGTCGAGCCAGAAGCCTGACTTGGAGAATGCAACGCAAGGTGGCCCACCCACGAGCAGATCGGGCCTCTCCCGGCTCGACAGACCGGCCGCTCGGAGGATGTCCCGCGTGGTCAGACCCTCACCTGCGCCGGTGGCGAGCGGGTAGAGGTCGGCCCGAACCACCTCACGGAGACTCTGAAAGTAGATGGGGGCGTTCTTCTCCAAGGTGTCGCAGGCATCGTCGTCCCATTCCACCGCGGCCAGTGTGGCGAACCCCGCCGACTCGATCCCCAAGTCGAGACCCCCGGCGCCGGAGAAGAGAGAGATCGCGGAGCCAACGGTCACACCCTCAGTCTGCCCGCTGCGGTCGGCCTGGGCGCGCACCCTCTGCCCATCACCAAGACGCAATTGCACCCCTCGCGCCTTCCGATCAATTCCTAGAGAGTCCACACCACAAGCACACAGCAGGGGTGTGACAGCAGCGGTCGTCAGGCGACCTGGACGGGAATGATGGCGCGGCTTGATCCGACCAGCGACCCGAGCACGCCGAACCGGACCACTCGGGCGAAGTGCGACGGCAGGCTCGTGTCGAACACGAAGGCTTCCAAGTTGCAAACGGAAAACAGCCGCTCAGGGCTCGAGGCCGTCCTCAACGACGAACTCGACGAGATACACTTGACGGCTCTCATCACGCCGGGTAGCGCTAGGCGCAACGCTCGGGTGCGGCTCTCCCTTTGCCGTCTCCGGCCTGGCGGACGTAGCCGGTTGTCAATTCGCGAGAAGCGCACTCCAGCGCCAGACCCACCATGTCCCAAAAAGTCAATACCCCGGGCGCATGCCACGAAGGCATTGGCGACACCGGGGAGTTACAAGCAAGGATACGCTCGATCGAAGCCAAGAACCTCGCGGCCGGTCTTCTTATGTCGACCACGAGCATCCCGCAAGGCAGGAGCGAGCAGCGCTACCGAGACACGGTGTCGGCTCGACTGATCCACTATTGTCTTGAAGGTGGCCGAAGGCTCTGGGAGTGCGTCTTGGGCTTCATCGCCCGGCAACCGTAAGTCGATGCAGGGCAATCGAAGCCGCGACACCAAGCCCGAGTTGGCCGTGCGCTCTGCGGTGCATCGACGGGGTATCCGCTTCAGGGTCTCGGTCCGTCCCCAGCCGGAACTGCCCCGTACCGCTGATCTGGTACTGCGGAAGAGCCGGATCGCGGTGTTCGTGGACGGTTGTTACTGGCATAGCTGCCCCGAGCACCACACGCAACCCGTTACCAACTCGGAGTTCTGGGCCGACAAGATCGCCCGCAACGTCGAGCGCGACGCTGAGACTACGACCTACCTGCAGCAGGCGGGGTGGACGGTGCTGCGGTTCTGGGAGCATGAAGACCCCGAGTCGGTAGCCGACCGAGTCCAGGAGTCGGTCCGCTCTTCGGCCGAGGGGACGGGGCGGCCTCAGACAGAGACAACAGTCGGTGGCCGGTGCTAGTACCCAGTCGGCAATCCCGTGATCGCAGTGTGCAGAGTTGCCAAAACCACGACGGTCCCGGTAGACCCGCGGTGTGACCCAACCGGACTCCATGCGACGTAGAAGGACAAGATCGAGGGGGTCCCGTGGCGCGCCGCCAGAAGGCTTCGCTGACGACCCGAAGGCACGGATGTCCACCAAGCGGCGTCCTCCCAGTGAAGAGTCCTCGTCACCTACCCCCGCCCTCGCGGGTCTTGTTCGTTGGTTCGAAGAGCAACCAGACGGTCTTGAACGATTCGCCTGGGTACTCCGCGACTCCTTGGACGAACTGCTCGACGGGCAGCGCACACGGCGATGGTGCTACCAACAGCTCAAAAAGACGGAGAAGACCCACTTGGGCACCAAGGTTGAACTCGGGCTCACAATCGAATTCGACATCTCCGACGGCACCGACCTCGACTGGGAGATCGATGGGCACGAGGTCGATTGCAAGTTCTCCAAGGACTTCGGCGGTTGGGAGATCCCGATGGAGATGTACCTCTGTGAAGACCACGAGCAACCCGGAACCGCCGACCACCTCGCACTCCTGGTATGGATGAACGATGACGATGCCCAGTGGGCCGCCGGTGTCGTTCAGATCCGCGATGACCTGCTCAAATTCAAGACCGACGACTCCGGTCAGAGGCGTAGGCAGTACAACCGGGACAACAAGCGGCGTCTGAACGACGACGGGATCGACAGCACCTATTGGCTCTGGGGTGGACTGCAGAACCTGCCACCGAACCCGCTTCGGCGGATGGGCGAAGATAGCCGACGTGCAATCTTGCTGAATACTTCGGGCCAGGAGCGCGTGAACGCTCTGCTGCGCGAGATCCAGGGCGAGATCATCGACCGGCCGACCATGGTCACGGTCGCGCAACAGAAGGACCCGATGAAGCGGGCGCGTGATGCGAGGTTGCCAACAAACCTTGGCGACGAGGGGTTCTTGATCCTGGGCCACCAGGGGGCTGACCCCCACATCGCTCGCGGATTGGATCTTCCTGTTCCGTACAAGGGAGAGCTGGTTTCTTGCCGGGTTGTCCCTACCGAGAATGGTGAAAATCGCAGGGTCTGGCTGGGTGATCGGTGGTGGCGACTCGCCGGCGCCAGCGAAAATCCAGGACCGAGCCCCAACCGTGACCTCTATCTCACGTTGAGTCGACAGATGATCGAGTCCGGCCCAGCAGACTGAAGACCACCTGGATCGATCGGGACGTCGACCACCGGATTCTTGCGCTATTCGAGTATGCGTGCGAGGTGCAGCGCGATCTCGCGGGCGAGCACCGGCGGGACGGCGTTGCCGATCTGACGAGCGATCTCGATCTTGGATCCTTCAAAGATGAAGGTGTCGGGGAAGCTCTGGAGCCGGGCGGCCTCGCGGTGGGTGATCGGCCTGTCGTGCTCGGGATGTAGGTAACGTCCCTTCTCAGGCTTGAAGAACTCGGTCCGAATGGTCGGCCCGGGTCGGTCCCACCACATCCGACCCATCACGTCAGTAGTGCCCGTGGGCTTGTTCAGCCAGCAGTTCGGCGTGATGTCGGGCCGATTGCGCTGCAGATCGAAGCGGTTCCCTCCCGGTGGGATAGCCCGGTAACGCTGCAGAGAGGTTTCCCGCGGGTTGCGTCGGATATGGAGATCCTGGGAGCCGTCGTCGGCTGTGGTGGGTTGATCCGTCGTGGGTTCGGCCGGAAGGTCGGAGATCGCGTCGCGCACTGTGCGATACGGCTGCTCGAACATCGGAGAGTCGCCGTGCGTCGGCGGAGGAGGCCAAGGCACGGACTGTTTGTAGACCGCCATGAAGATGCCCCGTCTCCTGGTCTGCGGCACCCCGTAGTCCGCGGCATTCAGTACCCCGTAGCCACAGCCGAACTGCGACAGGAAGGGGTGATTAGCCATCCGGTCCAATAGCTCGTTGAACTGGGCGGAGCGCTGGAACTGAGGGACGTTCTCGATCACGAACGCTCGCGGTCGCACCTGCACGACTGCGGCAAGGAAGTGCTCCCACAATCCGTTGAGTGCGGCCTTCGAGTCGGGGTCGCGGTCGCGGCCCAGTGGAGAGAATCCCTGACAGGGCGGCCCTCCGATGATGATGTCGGCGCTGGGGTACACCTTGGGGTCCACGAACTCGATGTCCCCGTCATGGACATGTATGCCGAAGTTGGCCTTGTAGGTGGCTGCAGCCGCCGGGTCGTGCTCCACCGCGAAGACGGGGTCGTAGAGTTCAGCTCCTGTGCTGTCGCGAGCCAGCCAGAAGCCTGCGGTGAGACCGCC